>CAYYCE010000314.1:0-4402 GCA_964469635.1 uncultured Kineosporiaceae bacterium | reverse complement strand
TCCCGTTCGCCTTCGAGATCATGCAGCAGAGGCCGGTGCTCCGCGGGCTGTGGCTCGGCACCATCCTCGGCACCGTCGGATCGATGATCCTGGGAGTCGTGCTCGGCGTGATCATCGCGATCATGCGGCTGTCGGACAACCCCGTGCTGCGCGGGGTGTCCTTCGCCTACACCTGGTTCTTCCGGGCCATGCCGAGGTACGTGCTGCTGGTCATCCTCGGCGTCGGCGTCGCCTTCCTCTACCCCGAGATCCGCATCGGTATCCCGTTCGGCCAACAGATCTCCTCGGCCCTTGGCCTGGGCTGGGACCTGACGTTCTTCGGGATCGACTGGAACGCCATCTCGAGCACGATCTGGGTGGGTATCCTCGGGCTCGGGCTGTCCGAGGCGGCCTACATGGCCGAGATCGCTCGGGCGGGGATCCTCTCGGTCGACCAGGGCCAGCGGGAGGCCGCCCAGGCCCTGGGCATGAGCACCGGCCGGTCGATGCGGCGGATCATCCTGCCGCAGGCGATGCGGGTGATCGTGCCGCCGACCGGCAACGAGACCATCGCCATGGTCAAGGACACCTCGCTGCTGATCGCCGTCCCCGTGATCGTCGAGCTCTACTACCAGGCCTACCAGTTCGGTCAGCGCGCCTTCAAGATCATGCCTGCGCTGGTGGCGGCGACGTTGTGGTACCTGATCATCTGTTCGATCCTCATGGTGGGTCAGAGCTACCTCGAGCGGTACTTCGGCCGCGGCTTCGGTGAGCCCCGGCCCAAGAACCGGCGATTCGCCCGCGGCGGCGGAATGGGCGGCGCCTGATGAGCGCGGCGGCGAGTTCCCCGATGCCGCTGGTCCACGCGGTCAACGTCGTCAAGGCCTTCCACGGCAACCCGGTCCTCAAGGGCATCGACATGGACGTCGACGCCGGCCAGGTGGTGTGCCTCCTCGGGCCCTCGGGGTCCGGCAAGACCACGTTCCTGCGGTGCATCAACCAGCTCGAGACCATCGACGGCGGCCGGATCTGGGTGGACGGCGAGTTGATGGGCTACCGCGACCGGGACGGGCGACTGCACCGGCTGTACGACAAGGAGATCGCCGCCCAGCGCCGCGACATCGGCATGGTGTTCCAGCGGTTCAACCTGTTCCCGCACAAGACCGCACTGGAGAACGTCATGGAGGCGCCGATCCAGGTCAAGCGGGAGCCGTCCGGGCAGGTCCGGGAGCGGGCGATGACCCTGCTGGAGCGGGTGGGCCTGGCCGACAAGCCGGCCGCCTACCCGGGGCAGCTCTCGGGCGGCCAGCAGCAACGCGTGGCGATCGCCCGGGCCCTGGCGATGCGCCCCAAACTGATGCTGTTCGACGAGCCGACCTCCGCCCTCGACCCCGAACTGGTCGAGGAGGTGCTCACCGTGATGCGGGAGCTGGCCGTCGAAGGCATGACCATGATCGTGGTCACCCACGAGATGACCTTCGCCCGCGACGTCGCCGACCAGGTCGTGTTCATGGCGGACGGCGTGGTCGTCGAGTCGGGCCCCCCGCTGCAGGTGATCAACGATCCGCAGCACGAGCGCACCAGGGCCTTCCTGCGGCGAATCCTGGCCGAGGGAGGCTGACCCCGGCTACAGGCTGAACCGGCTGATCTGGGTGTTGACCTCCTGGGCGACGGAGGTCAACGCCGACGCCGCCCGCTCGGTGGCCTCGGCGCCCTCGTTGGTCCGGCCGGTCTCATCGCTGATGCCGCCCACGGTCTCGGCGATCCGCTCGGCGCCGCGGGACACCTCGGTCACGTTGCGGTTGATCTCCGCCGTGGTGGCCGACTGCTCCTCCACGGCTGCGGCGATCATCCCGGTGTTCTCGTTGATCCGGTCGACCACCGAGGTGATCCCGGCGATCGCGTCCGAGGCCTGCGCGGTGGCCGCCTGAATCGTCGCGATCTTCTCGGTGATGTCCTGTGTGGCCCGGCTGGTCCCCTGGGCCAGGTCCTTGACCTCGGTGGCCACCACCGCGAACCCCTTGCCCGCCTCGCCCGCCCGGGCGGCCTCGATGGTCGCGTTCAGGGCCAGCAGGTTGGTCTGCTCGGCGATGGCGGTGATCGCCTTGACGATCTCGCCGATCTCGGCGCTGGCCTGGTTCAGCTGGGCGACCGTGGAACCGGTGGCGGCCGCGCTGCGGGCCGCCTCGGCGGCGACCTCGGACGCGGTCGCGGTCTGGCCCGCGATCTCGCTGATCGCGGCCTCCATCTGCCCCGTGGCGGCCGATACGGCCTCGACGTACGCCGCCACCTCGCGCACCGACGACTCGGCCAGATCGGTCTCGCCGACCGTGCGCGCCGCCGCCTCACCGAGCCGTCCGGAGATCTCGCGCAGCCCCAGGCACTCGTTCGCCATCGTCCTCGCCGCGTTGCCGGCGTCCGAGATGGTCTGCCCGATCCGGCCCAGCGCGAGGTTCAGGGCATCGCTCATTCGACCGATCTCGTCGTCCGAGTGCACCGGAACCCGCACCGCCAGATCGCCCTCGGCGACCCTTCCCAGGGCCGCCTCGACCCGGCGGATCGGCGTCACGATGGTGCGGGCGATCAGCCAGCTCAGCCCGGAGGCGGCCAGCAGAGCCACCGCCGAGAGCCCGAAGACCAACCAGCGCACCCGCCGCGCCTGGCCGGCGGTCGTCTCCCGCTGCCCGTCCACCGCGGCCACCATCGACTCGTCGATCTGGCCGAGTTCGTCCTCCAGCTGGGCGAACAGCGTCATGTACTGCGGGAACAGGGCGACGGCCTGGGCCCGGTCGGTGGCGCTCAGGTCGACGACCCGGATGGCCAGGTCACCGTAGGCCTTGACCTTGGGGATGACCTCGTCGTACAGGGGCCGGACGTCGGCGGGGGCCGCCGCCGCGGCCGCGTCGACATGCTCCATCATGTCGTGGGACATGGCCCGGACCTCGTCCACGCCGAGGTTCTCGCGCTCGGCGGCCGTCCGGGCGTACAGCGCGGACACGACGTCGGCCCTGATCCCGTCATGGAGCATGTCGGCGTTCCATTGACGGGACATCGCATCACTGATCCGCGCCATCTCCGCCGAGCTGGCCGCCTGGGCACCGGCGGCCCCCCAGCCCACCGCCCCGACAGCGACGATCGCCACCGAGCCCACGACGGTGATCAGAGCCAGACGGCGAGCCACGGTGAGATGCATCGGTTCGTCCCAACGCAGTCGGAAACAGGTTGCTGCCTTTTCGACATCCCGACCTTCCGCCTTGACCGTTTGCCCCCTCACGACCGGCCGCCTCGGCCGCGGCGCCCCGATGCCGACCGACGATCGATTGCCGCCACCTGCGCCAACCTGAATCATCGACGTATGCAGCAGGTGCGGCACGAACTGACGACGGACGAGGCGGACCGCGCCGCCGACGCCCGGTCGCGCGTGCGTGACGTGCTCGGGCGCAGCGGGCTGTCCCATCTGGCCGACACGGCAGGTCTGCTCGTCGTCGATCTGGTCTCGACGGCCGCCCGCCGGGCCAGTGGCCCGTTCGAACTCGTGATCACCCTGGGTCCACGCAGCATCACCGTCGCCGTGGCCGGCCACTCCCCCGCCCCGCCCGCGCGTCGGCCCGACGACGACGCCGACACCCATCTGCAGCTGGTCGCCGCGCTGGCGGACGGCTGGGGACGGCAGCGCGGTCCCGTGAGGACCAGGTTCTGGTTCCGGCTCGACAACGACTGAGATCCGGGCCTCGCCCCGTGCTCCCCCGGTCCGGCCTTCAGGCCCCGCCCAGGGGGCAAAACAGTGATGCCGCCCACGCCGGTCAGACCGGGCGAGCGGCATCGCCGCGACGTGAGCCGATCACCGAGGCGTCCTGGCCGGCCGCCTCGGAGCGGTCAATTCTCGTCGACGCGTTGCTGCGGAATGCCTGCGAGCAGAGCCCGGACCTCGGACTCACGGTAGCGACGGTGCCCCCCGAGGGTGCGGATCGAGGACAGCTTTCCGGCCTTGGCCCATCGGGTGACCGTCTTCGGGTCGACACGGAACAGGGCTGCGACCTCGGCCGGCGTGAGCAGCGGCTCGGCGTCGGGCGAACGGGTAGTCATGTGATCCTCCAGGAACGGGGCGGGTACCCCCGACTACGTACATGGTGCCGTGTCATCGAGCGCTGTAAAGCCTTTCCGGCGGATATCAACCGTTCAGGCGGTAGTAGCACCCTTTTGCTACACTTCGGGTAGTTACAGCGCGACCGTCCGTCGAGGATTTTCGCCGGCGACGCACCGCACGTCTGGACGACGCTGCCGATCCGAACAACGCCGATCTTAGCGGCGAGGGAGCCCTTTCCGGGTGATGTGCCGCTTTGGAGTGCAATCTCGCCCTCTTGGGGGATGGCTGCCTCGACCGATTCGCCGGGTCGGTCCTCCCCCGTGCGGCGGCCGCGCC
>CAYYCE010000313.1:0-4409 GCA_964469635.1 uncultured Kineosporiaceae bacterium | reverse complement strand
AACCGCCGACGGTCGGTGTCGTGCGCCATGTAGGCCACGGAGTACACGTGGATCAACGACCCGACGAAGGTGATCAGCAGCACGAAGGCGACGGACAGCGGGTCGAGCAGCAGCCCGGCGTCCAACTGGAAGGACCCGGCCGGGATCCAGCTGAACAGGTGGAGGTCGCGGGCCCGTTCCTCGGGGGCCAGGCCGCGCAGATCCAGGTACAGCACCGCGCCGTAGACGAACGCCGACCAGGAGGCCAGCACCGCCAACCAGTGTCCCCACGCGTTGGTCCGCCGGCCGCCGATGAGCAGCACGGCCGCGCCCAGCAGCGGCAACGCGACGAGCAGCCAGGCGGTGGTCTGGACGGCGCCCGAGGCAGCACCGATCGCGGCCCGCTCGGTGCCCTCCGCCAGTAGGTGAGTCACGATCCGCCTCTCAGTACTTCAGCAGGTTGGAGTCGTCGACCGAGGCCGACCGGCGGGTGCGGAAGATGGACATGATGATCGCCAGACCGATCACGACCTCGGCCGCCGCCACGAGCATGACGAACAGCGCCACGACCTGGCCGCTGATGTCCCCGTGCATCCGGGCGAAGGTGACGAAGGCCAGATTGGTCGCGTTGAGCATCAGCTCGACGCCCATGAACACGATGATCGCGTTGCGGCGCACGAGAACCGTGCTCGCCCCGATCGCGAACAGCGCCACCGACAGGTAGAGCCACCAGGCCAGGCTCATGACGTGGGCTCCTCACCGCTCGGGCCATCCCCCGGAGCATCCTGCGGTTCGGGCGGGTTGAGCGGATCCTCCATCTCGGCCAGCACCGTGGAGACCGCGCCGGCCTGCTCGGTGGTGGGCCGCATCTGCCCCCGGGCGGTGAGCACCCGGGAGACCGACAGCTCGCTCGGCGATCCGTCCGGCAGCAGCGCCGGGGTGTCGACCGCGTTGTGGCGGGCGAACACGCCGGGCGCCGGGAGCGGGGCCTTGACGACGCCCTCGCGGATCCGCTTCTCGGCGAGCTCGCGCTGAGTCGCCTTGGGGAACAGCCGCTCGCGGTGCGCCAGGATCATCGCCCCGAGCGCCGCCGTGATGAGCAGGGCGCCGGTGACCTCGAAGGCGAAGACGTAGCTGCCGAAGATCAGGTCGGCGATCGCGCCGATGTTGCCGTCGGCGTTGACGGCGTCCAGGCCCGCGGCCGGCCCGTAGCTCACGCCGCCGAGGGTGCCCACCATGACGATCACCAGGCCGACGCCGAACACGACCGCGACCGCGCGCTGCCCCTTGATGGTCTCGATCAGGGAGTCGGAGGAGTCGACGCCCACCAGCATCAGCACGAACAGGAACAGCATCATGACCGCGCCGGTGTAGACGAAGATCTGGACGCTGCCCAGGAAGGGGGCCTGCTGGGCGAAGTAGACGATGCCCAGGGAGACCATCACCAGCGCCATGCACAGGGCCGCGTGCACCGCCTTCTTGACGAAGACCAGCCCGAGCGAACCGAGCACCATCAGCGGGCCGAGGATCCAGAACAGCGTCGCCTCACCGCCGCTCACGAGGTCACCTCCGCATCGGCACCGGCCGGACGCCGGGAGGCCACCCAGTCCTTCTGTTCCTTGACGGCCTCGATCACGTTCCCCCGGTAGTAGTCCTGCTCGGTGGTGCCCGGCACCATCGGGTGCGGGGCCTCGACCATGCCCTTGAGCATGGGACCGAGCAGATCGTGCTTCTCGTAGATCATGTCCGCCCGGCTGCCGGCCGCCAGCTCGTACTCGTTGGTCATGGTCAGCGCCCGGGTGGGGCAGGCCTCGATACACAGCCCGCAGAGGATGCATCGCAGGTAGTTGATCTGATAGACGCGACCGTAGCGCTCGCCCGGGGAGAAGCGCTCCTCCTCGGTGTTGTCGGCGCCCTCGACGTAGATCGCGTCGGCGGGGCAGGCCCAGGCGCACAGTTCGCAGCCGATGCACTTCTCCAGCCCGTCCGGGTGCCGGTTGAGCTGGTGCCGGCCGTGGAACCGCGGCTGGGTGGGGACCTTCTCCTCCGGGTAGTACTCCGTGACCGGCTTGGTGAACATCGTCTTGAAGGTCACCGCGAACCCCGCGATGGAGGACAGGAAGCCGCCGCGATCCTGGGGCTCGGCCGAGCCCTGGTCCGACTGCCCCGACTGGTCGGGGCCGGGAAGAGCGGGTTTGTCAGCCACCGTGCACCTCCTCGTCCGGGTCGCCGGCATCGCCGGCCTGTTCGGCCCACCCGGCCCCGGCCGCGACCGGAAGGGGATCGGCCGCCTCGGAAGCCGCCGGCTCCGCACCACTGCTGCGGATCAGGCGCTGACCGGGCAACGGCGGGACGGGGAAGCCCCCCGCGAACGGGTCGACCTCCTCGACCGGTGCCGGGTGCCGGGCCGCCTCGGTCGCCTCGGCGCGGACCGCCTGCCGGTAGATCGCCACCAGAACGGCGGCGACCAGCAGGAACGAGGTCCCGGTGAGCACCGCGCGGGTGCCGGTGCCCGCGGCCACGGTCGGCGACGTGGAGGCCCGGAGGAAGGCCACGGCCAGGATCCAGATCAGGGCGACCGGGATCAGCACCTTCCAGCCGAAGCGCATGAACTGGTCGTAGCGCAGCCTCGGCAGCGTGCCGCGCAGCCAGATGAACATGAAGATGAAGCCGAGCAGCTTGGCGATGAACCAGAGCATCGGCCACCAGCCGGTGTTGAGCACTCCACCGCCGATCGCCGACAGCGGCCATGGCGCCCGCCATCCTCCGAGGAACAGTGTGGTGGCGATCGCGGAGACCGTGATCAGGTTGACGTACTCGGCGAGGAAGAACAACGCGAACTTCAGCGAGGAGTACTCGGTGTGGAAGCCACCGACCAGTTCGCCCTCGGCCTCGGGCAGGTCGAACGGCGCCCGGTTGGTCTCCCCCACCATCGCGATCATGTAGATCACGAACGCCACCGGCAGCTGGAAGGCGTACCAGGACGGCATCGTCAGGTCCAGACCGAACACCTGGCGGACGACACCGTGCTCCTGTGAGGCGACGATCGAGGACGTCGACATCGACCCGGCGTAGAGGAACACGCTGATCAGGGCCAACCCCATCGCGATCTCGTAGGAAATCACCTGCGCCGAGGACCGCAGCCCGCCGAGCAGCGGGTAGGTCGAACCCGAGGACCAGCCGGCGAGCACGATGCCGTAGACCCCGACGGAGGCCACGGCGAGCACGAAGAGGACCGCGACCGGCAGGTCGGTCAGCTGCAGCGGGGTGACGATGTCGGTGAACGGGATGCGCGCCTGGGGCCCGAAGGGGATCACGGCGAAGGCCAGGAAGCAGGTGACCGCGGAGATCACCGGCGCCACCAAGAACACCACGAGGTCGACCGACTTCGGAACGATGTCCTCCTTCAGCGCCAGCTTCACACCGTCCGCCAGGCCCTGGATCAGACCGAACGGGCCGGTGCGGTTGGGTCCGGGGCGGGACTGCATCCGAGCCACGACCCGCCGCTCGCCCCAGATCGTCAGCAGCGTCAACAGCACCAGGAAGACGAAGATGAACAACGCCTTCCCGAACACCACCCAGCCGTTGTCCTGGCCGAAGTCGGCGGTCGGGTTCTCCGCGGCAACCACGGTTGCGAGGAACGTCATGCCTGCTCACCCGCCTCAGCGATCGCGGCCGCCGCGGCAGCCGGTCGGATGGACACCAGAGCGCCCGCGTCGACGCCGAGATCGGCCCGCACGGTGCATCCGGGCGAGTTCGTCGGCAGCCACACCACCCGGTCGGGAATCTGGGTGATCGCCGTCGGGACGGTGACCCACCCGGTGTCGGTGGACACGGTCACGTCCTCGCCGTCCGCCAACCCGATCTCGGCCGCAGTGGCGGCCGAGATCCGCGCCACGGCCCGGTGGGCGGTACCGGCCAGGTGGGCCTCGCCGTCCTGCAGCCTGCCGTCGTCCAGCAGCAGCGGCCACGTGGCCAGCGCCGCGGTCCCGGGCCCGGGTTGCGGTGGTGGGGCGGCGGGCGTGACCGGGGCCGGGGCTCGCAGCCCGTCCCAGACCTCCAGCGAGGCGATCTCGCCCCGCACATGCTCGGCGCTGCGCAGCCCGAGCGCGACGTCGAGGGCGTCCGCCAGCATGTCGAGCACCCGGAAGTCGGGCAGTGCGTTGCTCTGCAGCGCGGGCTCGAAGGGCCGCCAGCGGCCCTCCCAGTTCACGAACGTGCCGGCCTTCTCGGTGGCGGGGGCCACCGGCAGGACGACGTCCGCGCGCTGGGTGACCTCGCTGGAGCGCACCTCCAGGCTCACCAGGAACCCGACGGCGTCCAACGCCTTGCGCGCCGCGTCCGGGTCGGGCAGGTCGCGCGGGTCGACACCGCCGATCACGAGCGCGCCGAGGTCGCCGCGGGCCGCGGCGGCGAGCATCGCCGAGGTG
>CAYYCE010000312.1:0-4420 GCA_964469635.1 uncultured Kineosporiaceae bacterium | reverse complement strand
GATTCGAACCCCCGGGCACGGGTTGGGTACCGCACCAGCGGTTTTCAAGATGCGCATCGATACCGGCGCTGACCTGCACGGATGCCCGGTGCCGGCGGGGATGGACCAGGAGTGGACCACAGGGGGCTGTGGCCGGTCGAGCTTGGTCGTGAACCGCTGGCCGGAGGGCACACCCTCGGGCAAGACGCCGCTCGTGGCACGGGCCGGGCGATCGCGCGGAGGGCGCAAGCGATGGTGGCCAACACGATCACGGCGCACATGACCGTCGGGCCTCCCCAGGTCGCTGCCGTCACCGACACCTGGGCCCCGCACCGCCATCACCTGCCCGGTCCTGGGCATCATCGGTGGCTGCGACGGCGACGAGCACATCGGCATGGTCGAGCGACTCAGGCCATCGAGGACATCTTCGACCCCGCTGGATGAGGCCGCCGCCAACGTCCACCCCTGGCCGTCGGGCTGCTTCCCGATCAGCGGAAGTCGGCGATGTGGTCGGCGGCCCACTCGGCCAGGGTGCGGGTGCGACCGGTGATCGCTTGGCTGGAGTGCACGGTGTCCGGTTCGTGGATCGTCTCGGCCCAGTAGCGCAGCATCATCGCGACGATGCGGGGCGGCATCCACTGGGTCATGGTGGCGGTGAACTGCTCCGGCGTGATGGTGCGGTACGTGAGTGGCCTGCCCAGTGCCGCGGCGATGGTCGCAAGTTGGACGGCCTGGGTGAGGGTTTGCGGGCCTGTCAGGGGGTGGACGGCGCCGCGGCACCGCTCGTCGGTGAGGGCCGCGACGGCGACGTCGGCGATGTCGGCCTCGTGGACGGGGGCCTGTGCGGATTCGGGGTAGGGACCGTCGACGCCACCGCTGTGGCGGATCGAGGTCGCCCAGAACAGCAGGTTCGTCGCGAAGGTGCCCGGGCGGAGGATGGTCGCCGGCAACCCGCTGGCGGCGACGGCTTGCTCCACCGCGCGGTGGTGCAGGCCGCTGACCGAGTCCAGGTCCCGCTCCTTCGCACCGGCCGCGGCAAGCGAGGAGAGGACGACGACGTGCTCGACACCCGAGGCCGCGGCTCGCTCCAGGGCCGGGGACAGGTCGCCGTGGGCGGGGAAGAGGAACATCTGCCGGACCCCGTCGAAGAGGCCGGCGGTCAGCGGACCGGCCAGGTCGGAGACAACGTGCTCGGCCCCGGCGGGAACGTCGTCCGTCGTGCGGCGGCTAGCGATGCGGACCGGGATCCGGCGGGCGAGCAGGCCGCGGACGACCAGTCGGCCGATCGTGCCGGTTCCGCCGGTGACGAGTGTCGTCATGGTGTTCCTCCCTTGGAATATGACAACATGTTGTCGTGACGGACAAGCTAAATGAACGACAACATGTTGTCAATCAAGAGGCCGGGGCGGCGCCGGACTGGTCGTCGGCCGGCGCCGCCTTCACCCGCGTGCTCATGCGGACGTTCCCGTTGGAGCGGCGCCTGAGCGCCGCCGGTGAGGCGCTGGCCCAACTGGCCGGCCAGACGCTGGCGCGCTGGATGGTCCTGGAGGCCATCGACCCGGGCCCCGCCACGGTCGCCGACGTGGGCCGAGCCATGGGGCAGGCGCGGCAGGGCGTCCAGCGCCTGGCCGACCTGCTCGTGGCGGATGGCCTGGCCACCTACGAGGACAACCCTCGCCACGCCCGCGCCAAGCTGTTGACCATGACGCCGACGGGCCGCAATACCCTTCGCGTCGTCCAACGCGCCCAACGCAGCTGGGCCGACCGCATCGGGCGGCGAGTCGGCCAGCAGCCGCTCGAGCAGGCCGAGGTGATCCTGGACGCCATGCTCGCCGCGGTCACCGAGGACATGCCCGACACCGGCACGGCGTAGCGGATCCGTGGCGTGGCCCGACGAGAGCGGAGTGACCAGCGTGCCGACCCTGCGTGAGTTGCCGACAGGGTACGGCGACAGACTGCGTCGGCTGGCGTGGATCTCGACGTCCCTCCGTGCCGGGTGGTCGAGCTCCGTCTGCGCGCCGTGTTCATCCGTGGCGCCGAATGGTCACCAGCCGGAGACCGATTGCCGCTGCTCTGATGGAAACGCGCCCCGGGCGACCGTGAGGTCGGCGGCGGCCAAAATCAGGCCCTCCCGGCATAGTTGTGGGTCGCTGAGCGGGATGTGACCGCTGGACCGGCTGCGGGAGAAGGCTAGCGGATCGGGACGCTGGTGCCGGAGGTCGACCTGGACGCCCCACGCCACGCCTCGCGCCACGGCACCTTGCGACCGATCCGCAAGATGGCTCCGGTGTAGATGCGCCCACCCAGCACCGTCAACCCCCACGCCGAGAGCAGCAGGAGTGCCACCGCGAGCACGACCTCCCACCAGGAAGCGGTACCGATGGCGATCCGGGCAGGCATCACGACCGGTGACCAGGGCGGCAGCAACGACCCCACCCGCACCCAGACGTTGTCGGGGTTCTCCGCCGCCCTCAGGCCGATGAAGTATCCGGGCAGCAAGAGCATGGTGGGCAGGAAGGCCGCGCCCTGCGAGTCCTCCTGACGGCTGACGGTCGCCCCGAGCGCGGCGTATACCACGGCATAGAAGACGTAGCCGAGCACGAACCACCCGAGCATCGCGATCACCGTTCCGAAGCCTATGGGCGGCAACGACTCCAGCCCCGCGACATGGACCGTCCGCACGGTCACCCATCCGGCCACACCCAGCGCGGCCATCTCGATCAGGCCCAGCAGACCGATCCCGACGACCTTGCCCGCCAGCACCTCCGTGGGGCGGGCGCGGGAGAGCACCACTTCCACGACCCGGTTGGACTTCTCCTCCATGACTCCGACGAGCACAAACTGGCCGAACATCACGATGGCGATGTAGATCAGAACGACCACCACGCTGGCCGCGACGAGTCGCCCCGTGCGCTGAGGATCAGCAGGAGCCAGCGTCGTGCTGGTGGGCGGCGCCGGCGCGATCAGCCGGGCAACGTCGGAGGTGCCCAGGCCGAGCGTGGCCGCAGCCTCGGATCGCTCGACCTGCTGCACCGCCGCCGACAGCACCGATTCGGTTCGGGAGTCGGCGATGTCCTTCCACACCAGCTGGGAACCGGTGGGATCGGCGACCACCAGCACGGCGATCGTCCCGTCACGCACCGCGCTCTCGCCGGCGGCGCGGTCTGGATAGGCGGCCACGTGCACGGTGAGCCCCGACGCCGAGGCCATCCCGTCGATCGTGCGACTCAGGGTTGCGTCCGCGGCCGGTCCGGTCATTCCCACGCTGACGGTTCCCGACCTATTCGCCATGACCGAGATCAGCGGCCCCAGGGCGAGCATGGCACCGACCGTGATCAGCAGTGTGATCACAAACGCGCGGCTGCGGGCCCGCTGCACCAGGTCACGTCTGGCGAGCAGCCAGATCTGCCGGATCACGCGGCCACCGCCTCACGGAAGAGATCGGACAACGACGGCGGCTCGAAGCTGAACGACTCGACGTGCCCCGTCCTGGACGCAGCGCGCAACACCTCGTCCAGTGAGAGATCGCGATCGACCAGGTACCGGCCGCGGCCGCCGCGATCGACGATCTCCACCGCACCCGCATCGGGGCACCACGACCGCCCGTCCACCGTGATCTCCAGCACCCGGTGGATCGCCCTCTCCCGCAACGTCTCCAGGTCTCCGGCCAGCACGACACGGCCGTGGTCGACGATGACCACGTCCTGACAGACGTCCTCGACCAGGTCGAGCTGGTGACTCGAGAACAGAACGGCGGTCCCGGCCGCAGCCATGTCGCGCAGGCTGGCCGCCATGGTTTCGACGGCGATCGGGTCGAGGCCGGAGAACGGCTCGTCCAGCACCGCCAGGACCGGATGGTGTACCAACGCGACGGCCAGCTGAACCCGCTGCTGGTTGCCGTGCGAGAGTTCCTCGAGCCGCGACGAGGCCCTGTCCGCCAGACCGAACCGCGTCAACCACTGCTCGGCCGCTCCACGGGCGGCCGGCGTCGTCAGTCCCGACAGCCTGGCGAAGTGCACCAGCTGCTCGCGCAGCCGCATCCGTGGATACAGGCCTCGTTCCTCGGGCATGTACCCGAAACCCAGTCGCACCTGACGGTCCAGCGGACGGCCCTGCCACGACAGATCCCCGGCGTCGGGGTCCGCAAGGCCCATGATGCACCGCATCGCCGTCGTCTTCCCGGCACCGTTCGGGCCGAGGAATCCGACGACCCGGCCCGGAGGGACGTCGATGTCGACGTCCGCCAAGGCGGCCAGTTCGCCATACCGCTTGGCCAGTCCACGCACCTTCAGCACGCCGCTCACCTCCGCGGTCTACCCTGCCACCCTGCCAGCAGAACGCCTGGCGGACAGGAGACCAACCGCCTCTTCCGCGCGATCCCTGTCCACCCGGCTATCGACGAAGGGCCCAGGTCTGTGCGGATCCCTTCCTCGGCATCGGT
>CAYYCE010000311.1:0-4427 GCA_964469635.1 uncultured Kineosporiaceae bacterium | reverse complement strand
CGGGCACCATCCCGGTGTCCGCGGTGATCGCCTCTGCGATCGAGGACGCCGAGGGCTTCCCGATCACCTCGATGCCGATCTCACCCGAGGAGTTGTGGCGACTGCGCCGCCGCCACGCCTCCGGCGAGATCGATTCGCTGAGGCGGCGCACGCCGTCCGAGTCGCAGTCGAAGGAGCGCCAGTCATGAAGTTCACCGGGACGTCGAGGATGCAGGCCGCCCCCGAGGCCGTGTACGCCGCGGTCAACGACCCGGCCGTGCTGGCCCGCACCGTACCCGGCTGCGGGCAGCTCACCGAGATCGCCCCCGACCACTACTCCATGATCCTCACCGCCGGGGTGGCCGCCGTCAGGGGCACCTACGCCGGCGAGGTGCAGCTCGTCGACGGCGCGCCGCCGTCCGCGTTCACTTTGCGGGCCAAGGGATCCGGGGGGCCGGGCACCGTCAGCGCGGACATCGCGATGCGGTTGGCGCCCGCGGATGACGGCGGCACGAACCTCAGCTACGACGCCGACGCCGTGATCGGCGGCACCATCGGCGGGGTGGGCCAGCGGATGCTGAACGGCGTGGCGAAGAAGATGGCCGCCCAGTTCTTCGAGGCCGTGGACGCCGACATCGCCTCGGGCGGCGCCGTCGCCGTGGCGGCGCCCGCCGACCGGGTCGCCGAGCAGGCCGCGGGGGCCCCGGGCCGGCCGCGGGTCTTCCCCGGCAGGTCGGCGACGGCCACGGCGAACCTCAACCTGAACGGGGGAGCCGGGTTCGCCGTCGGTGCCCTGATCGGCGGGGTGCTCGCCCTCGCCGGAGTGGTGATCGGCGCCCGGATCGGCCGGAGGCGTTAGGGGTGCGCCCGTTCGTCGCCGCCGCCGTCCAGGTCGCCCCCGCTCCCGGACCGATCACGGCGGACTCGATCGCGGCGAACCTCGATCGCTGCGTGGAGTTGACCCGACGCTGCGTCGCGGACACCGGGGCCGAACTCGTCGTGCTGCCGGAGTCGGCCACCACGGGGTTCACGCCGGGCTGCTCCGCCGAGGAGTTGTGGGACCTGGTCTCCCCGATCCCCGGGCCGGTGACGGCGCCGGTGCAGGAGGTGGCCCGCGACCTCGGCGTCCATCTGTGCATCGGCAGCTATGAGCGGGGCGCCGAGCGCGGCGTCGTCCACAACGCGGCGGCGCTGATCGGCCCGAGCGGCGACGTCCTGGGGAGCTACCGCAAGACGCACCCGTTCCCCGGGGAGCGACGCGACCTGGGTGGGTGGGTCACGGCCGGGGACGACGTCTGCGTCGTCGAGACCCCGCTGGGGCGCATCGGCATGATCATCTGCTTCGACGGCGACTACCCGGAGCTGGCGCGGATCCAGGCGCTGCAGGGGGCCGAGGTGATCTGCCGACCGTCGGCGTTGCTGCGCTCGGCGGACATCTGGGAGCTGACCTCGCGGGCGCGCGCCTACGACAACCACGTGTTCGTGATCGGGGCCAACGCCACCGGGATCGACCCGGCCGGCGTGATCTACTTCGGCAACTCCCACATCGTGACTCCGATCGCCGAGATCGTGGCCAAGGGGTCCTCGCATGAGTCGTGGGTGTCGGCCCGGCTCGATATGGACGCCGCGATGCGCTCACTCACCCCCGGGTCCAGCGTCCGCCAGTCGTTCCACCACCTGCGCGAACGCAACCTGGACCTGCTCCACCGCCACGGGTCCACGCTGCTGGCGCCGTTCGACGGGGCCGAGGGGCCCCCGAGCCAAACGGGACCGCGGACCCGGCTCAGGCCTTGGGAGGAGTGAACCCCCCGGTCTGCACGATCGAGCGCTCCTCGGCGAAGTGGCACGCCGACGGGTGCTCGCCCACCCGCACCCGGAGCTCGGGCACCTCCTCGGCGCAGACGTCCTGGGCCTTCCAGCACCGGGTGCGGAACCGGCAGCCGGACGGCGGGTTGGCCGGGCTGGGCACGTCACCGGTCAGCCGGATCACCTCGCGGCGACCGCGCAGCGTCGGGTCGGGAACCGGCACCGCCGACAGCAGGGCCTGCGTATAGGGATGCGTGGGGTGCTGGTAGATCTCGGCCTCGGTGCCGATCTCGACCATCGTGCCGAGGTACATCACCGCGACCCGGTCGCAGATGTGCCGCACCACCGACAGGTCGTGGGCGATGAACAGGTACGAGAGGCCGAATTCGTTCTGCAGCTGCTCGAGCAGGTTCATCACCTGCGCCTGGATCGAGACGTCGAGCGCCGAGACCGGCTCGTCGCAGATGATGATCTCGGGCCGCAGCGCCAGGGCCCGCGCGATGCCGATGCGCTGTCGCTGGCCGCCCGAGAACTGATGCGGGTAGCGGTTGATGTGCTCGGGGTTGAGCCCGACGACGTCCAGGAGCTCCTGGACCAGGCGCCGCCGGTCACCCTTCGGGGCGACGTCCCTGTGGATCTCGAACGGTTCGCCGACGATGTCGCCGACCGTCATGCGGGGGTTGAGGGAGGAGTACGGGTCCTGCATGACGAGCTGGATGTCGCGGCGCAGCCTGCGGTTCGCTGCGGCGTCCAGGGCGTAGATGTCGCGGCCCTTGTAGCGCGCCGTCCCCGACGTCGGCCGCTCGAGGTTCATCAGGACGCGACCCAGGGTGGACTTGCCGCAGCCGGACTCGCCCACCACGCCGAGGGTCTCGCCGCGATAGAGGTCGAAGGACACGCCGTCGACGGCCCGGACGTGTCCGATGGTCCGCCGGAACACGATGCCCTGCGTGATCGGATAGTGCTTGACCAGATCGCGGACCTCGAGGATGGGGTCGGACGTACCGGCGGACGTCGCGCCGGCGGACGTCACCTCGGTCGATTCAGTCACGGGCGGCCAACTCCTCCGCGTAGTGGCAGGCGCTCGCTCTGCCCTGGCCCAGTTGGATCAGCTCGGGCAGGACGTCGGAGCACCGCTCGGCGCGCACCTGCGGGCACCGGGGATGGAACGGGCAACCGGTCGGCGGACGCAACAGGTTCGGCGGCAACCCCTTGATGGTGTGCAACTCCCGGCCCTTGAGGTCGAGCCGGGGAATCGATTCCAACAGCGCCAGGGTGTACGGGTGGCACGGTTTGGCATACAGGTCGAAGACGTTCGCCTCCTCGACGATCCGCCCCGCGTACATCACGGCGATCCGGTCGGCGACCCCGGCCACCACGCCGAGGTCGTGCGTGATCAGGATCATCCCCATGTGGCGCTCGGACTGGATCTCGGAGAGCAGATCCATGATCTGGGCCTGCACGGTGACGTCGAGCGCCGTGGTCGGCTCGTCGGCGATCAGCAGCTCCGGGTCGAGCGCCAGCGACATCGCGATCATCACCCGCTGCCGCATGCCGCCGGAGAACTGGTGCGGGTACTCGTTGACCCGCTGCCTGGCATTCGGGATCTTCACCAGGTCGAGCAGCTCGGTGGCCTGCCGCTTGGCCTCCGAGCGACTGGCCCCGGTGCGGGTCCGGAACTGCTCACCGATCTGGAAACCCACGGTGAACACAGGGTTCAGGGCGGACAGGGCGTCCTGGAACACCATCGCCATGGCCGCGCCCCGCAGCTTGCGGCGCTCCTCCCTCGGCATGGTCAACAGGTCCTGGCCGCGGAACTTGATCGAGCCCCCGGTGACGAAACCGGGCGGGGTGTCGAGGATCCCCATGATGGCCTGGGCCGTGACGCTCTTCCCGGAACCGGACTCGCCGAGCACCGCGAGGGTCTCCCCGGCGTCGACGTGGTACGTCACGCCGTTGATCACCTTGGCGACGCCGTCCTCGGTGCGGAACTCGACCCGAAGGTCGTCCACCTCGAGCAGCCTGCCGGATTCGGCCGGAGCCCGGCGAACGGGTTCCGGCTGGACGTCGGACAACGTCTCGGACACGTCGCCTCCTCAGCGCAGCTTGGGGTCGAGGGCCTCGCGAACCGCCTCACCGAGCAGCACGAAGGCCAGCACCGTGGTGGTCAGGAACGCCGCGGGGAACAGCAGCAGGTGGGGCGAGACCCGGATGTAGTTGCGGGCGTCGCTGATCGCCACACCCCAGGAGATGACCGGCGGGGTGAGCCCGATGCCGAGGTAGGACAGCGTCGCCTCGGCGCCGATGAAGGCCCCGATGGTCAGGGTCGCGTAGACCAGGACCGGCGCCAACGTGTTCGGCAGCAGGTGCCGCAGCACGATCCGGTTGGTTCCGGCGCCCAGGGCGCGGGCGGCCAGCACGTAGTCGGCCTCCTTGGTGCCGATCACGGCCGAGCGCATGATCCGCATCGACACCGGCCAGCTCAACGCGATCAGGGTGGCGATCACCAGGAACATGATCTTCGCACTGCTGCTGTTGGACCCCGGGGTGTTGAAGGTGGTGAGGATGACGATGGCGCCGAGGAAGAACGGCAGCCCCATGAAGATCTCGCCGAACCGGGACAGCAGGGCGTCGGTCAGCTT
>CAYYCE010000310.1:0-4432 GCA_964469635.1 uncultured Kineosporiaceae bacterium | reverse complement strand
CTACTTCATGGGCAAGGACAACATCACCTTCCACTCCCAGATCTGGCCGGCCGAGCTGCTCGCCTACGCGGGGAAGGGTTCTCGCGGCGGCGAGCCGGGCCTCCTCGGTGAGCTGAACCTGCCCACCGAGGTGGTCTCGAGCGAGTTCCTCACCATGGAGGGCAAGCAGTTCTCCTCCTCGCGCGGCGTGGTCATCTACGTGCGGGACATGTTGGCGCGCTACCAGCCCGACGCCCTGCGGTACTTCATCGCGGTGGCCGGGCCGGAGAACCAGGACACCGACTTCACCTGGTCCGAGTTCGTGCGGCGCACCAACGACGAGTTGGTCGCCGGGTGGGGCAACCTGGTCAACAGGACCGCCTCGATGATCCACAAGAACGTCGGGGAGATTCCGGTGGCGGGGGAGCTGACGGACGCCGACCACGGGCTGCTCGAAGCCACCTCCGGCGGCTTCGACACGGTGGGGGCCCTGCTGGCGGACAACCGGCAGAAGGCCGCGATCACCGAGGCGATGCGGATCGTCGGCGAGGCCAACAAGTACCTGTCGGACCAGGCGCCGTGGAAGCTGAAGAACTCCGACCCGAAGCGGATGGAGACCGTGCTTCACGTTGCGGCGCAGGCGATCTCGGACTGCCGGACCCAGCTGTCGCCGTTCCTGCCGTTCAGTGCGCAGCAGGTGCACGAGGTCTTCGGCGGCACCGGGACGGTCTCGCCGATGCCGCAGATCCGCGAGGTCGCCGACCTGGACGGCGCCTGGGACGGTGCGGACTACCCGGTGCTGATGGGGGACTACCGGCGTGGCGAGACGGTGTCCCGGTGGTCCTCGACGCCGATCGTGCCGGGGGCGCCGGTCGAGGCGCCCACCCCGGTGTTCCGCAAGCTGGACGACTCGGTGGTCGCCGAGGAGCTGGCCCGCCTCACCGACGAGGGGGTTGAGGCCGGGCGAGGTCCGCAGGAGTCCCTCTAGGATCGGCCGGTGACCTCCGTCGGGGATGCCGATCCCGCCCCGCCCGACCCGCTGCCCCACCCCGTCGTCGACAACCACACCCACCTCGACCATGCCCGCAGGGGCGAGAGCCCGCTCCCGGTGGAGCGGGCCATCGAGGCCGCTGTGGCCGTGAACGTCACCCGGATGGTGCAGATCGGCTGCGATCTCGACTCCGCCCGGTGGAGTGTTCGGGTGGCCGAACGCCATCCCGAGCTGCTCGCCGGGGTCTCCCTCCACCCCACCCAGGCCACCGGAATCGTTGCCGATCGCGGGGAGGCGGGGCTCGCCGAGGCGCTGGGCGAGATCGAGCGGCTGGCCGCCCACCCCCGGGTGCGCGTCATCGGCGAGACCGGACTGGACCACTACTGGGTGAGCGAGGACGACCGGTCCGGCAGGGCCGCCCAGGAGGCCTCGTTCCGCGCCCACATCGACCTGGCCAAACGCACCGGCAAGGTGCTGCAGATCCACGACCGGGACGCGCACGCCGACGTGCTGCGCATCCTCGAGGAGGAGGGCGCCCCCGAGCGCACCGTGTTCCACTGTTTCTCCGGCGACGCCGCCATGGCCAGGCTGTGCGCCGATCGCGGCTGGTACCTCTCGTTCGCCGGCACCGTGACGTTCGCCAACGCCTCCCAGCTGCGGGAGGCGCTGCGCGCGGTGCCGCGCGAGCAGGTCCTGGTCGAGACCGATGCGCCCTACCTGGCCCCTCACCCCCACCGGGGCAGGCGCAACGCCGGCTACCTGATCCCGCTCACCGTGCGCCGGATGGCTCGGGAGCTGGAACTCGACGAGGCCGAGCTGTGTCTGCGGCTGGACGCGACGTCCGGGGTCCTGTACGGGCCCTGGTAGTCCCGCGCGTCCGATGCACACCCGTCCGAAGTGTGACTTGGGCGACACGAAGAGTGTCCACGTGACCTGCGGCAACTACCCACCGTGGGGCGGGCGTCACGAGGAAACGCCCTCCGTTCGTTGGTTGCCCGTTGGTCAATCGTTGCCGAACCGTTACGGTTGCCAGCAGAACCGCCGGGGTCGGCCGATCCCGGGACTGTGCAGCCGCCGCGCGGACGTCACGCCCCGAGCCACGGGGACGACGTGGACGACGCGGCCGTGGGGCAAGGAAGTCCCGCTCGGGGAGGCCATGGTCCCGGATCGCCCGTGCCCGGACCCAACGAGGTCTGGAGCATTGTGCTCAGCTTCCTCAGTACCCGTCCCGCCCGCCTCGCGGCGCAGGGGGCGGTGCTGGCCACCGTGGTCGGCGCCACCCTCGCCTTCGCGAGCACGGGGACCGCGACCCACCTGCTCACCGACGACCAAGGCGACGGCGACTCGACCAGGGCCGTTCTGGCCGAGGCACCCGACGAGCTGACCATGGACATCGCCCCGCCCAAGCACGTCACCGTGACGGCCGACGGCTCCACCCTGAGCGTCAGCACGACCGCGCGGACCGTCTCCGAGCTCCTCGCTCAGCAGAACGTGACCCTCGGCGCGCAGGACCAGCTCAACGTGGCCGCCTCGGCCCCCCTGGCGCCGGGCATGGAGGTGTCCGTCGTCCGGGTCACCTCGCGCGAGGTGACCAAGATCGAGAAGGTGCCGTTCAGCACCACCAGGAAGAAGACGTCCACCCTGACCGTGGGCACCACGAAGGTCCTCACCAAGGGCGTCTCCGGCACCAAGAAGCTCACCTACACGCTCACCTACGCCGACGGCAGGCAGATCGCCGGCAAGCGAACGGCCGTGGTGGTGACCAAGGCCCCCGTGAACGCCGTGATCCAGGTCGGCACCAAGCCCAAGACCACCGCGAGCACCTCGTCGGGCTCCGGCTCGTCGGGTTCCGGTTCGTCGGGTTCCGGTTCGTCGGGCTCGAGCGTGGGCAGCAGCGTCGACAACCTCAACTGGGCCGCCCTGGCCAAGTGTGAGTCCGGCGGCAACCCCAAGGCCGTGAACTCGGCCGGCTACTACGGGCTCTACCAGTTCAGCCTGTCGACCTGGCGTTCGGTGGGCGGCAGCGGCAACCCGGCCAACGCCTCGTCGTCCGAGCAGACCCTGCGGGCCAAGATCCTCTACAAGAAGGCCGGCGCCGGTCAGTGGCCGGTGTGTGGGCGCAAGCTGTTCACCTGATCCGCCATCCCGCCCGTTCCGACGCCCTCGAGCGGACCTCGGTCCGCTCGAGGGCGTCGTGACGGCTCCCCCGAGTAGCCGCCACGACGCCGTTCAGCCTGGCGACCGGTCCGTCAGCGACGGCTCAACCGAGCTTCAACATCTCGTAGCACCCCGCCGGAGGCACCGCGCCGCTCGCCGCGCCACCGGGGTCTGACAGGCTGTCCCGGTGCCCGACCCGAGGACGAGGCCGTCGGCCCAGGAGCCGACCGACCGGCCGGTGTCCCCGCCGTTGCCGGGGGCCGGTGACATCCGCCGACTGGCGGCCGAGCTCGGGGTGCGACCGACCAAGACGCTCGGCCAGAACTTCGTGGTCGACGCCAACACGGTGCGCCGCATCGTCCGCGCCAGCGCCCTCGATCCCGGCGATGTCGTGCTCGAGGTCGGACCCGGCCTCGGATCGCTCACCCTGAACCTGCTCGACGCCGCGGCGCGGGTGATCGCCGTCGAGATCGACCCCGTGCTGGCGCGGGCCCTCCCGGACACGGTGGGTCGGCACCGCCCGGGGGCCGTCGGCCGGTTGCACGTGGTGCAGGCGGACGCCGTTCGGCTGGCCCGCGTCGAGCTGCCGGCCGAACCCACCGCCCTGGTCGCCAACCTGCCCTACAACGTCGCGGTCCCCGTGCTGCTCACCGCTCTGGAGGCGCTGCCCACGCTCAGGCACGGGCTGGTCATGGTGCAGGCCGAGGTGGCCGCCCGGCTGGCGGCGCCCCCCGGTGACCGGGTCTACGGCGTCCCGTCGGTCAAGGCCGCCTGGTACGCCGAGGTGCGCCCCGCGGGCCCGGTGCCACGCAGCGTGTTCTGGCCGGTGCCCAACGTCGACTCTGCCCTGGTGGCCTTCACGCGCCGTCCGGTCCCCGACACCCCGGTCCCCCGCGAGGCCGTCTTCGCCTGCGTGGACGCCGCCTTCGCCCAGCGACGCAAGACGCTGCGCGCCGCGCGGGCCGAACAGGCACTGCGCGCGGCCGGGGTCGACCCGGGCTCGCGCGGCGAGCAGGTGACCGTCACCCAATTCGCCGCGATCGCGGCGCACCGGCCGGACTAGGGTCGAGCCATGTCCCGATCCGGGTCGGTCACCGTCCGCGCCCCAGCGAAGATCAACCTCGAACTGCGGGTGGGCGCCCCCAGGCCCGACGGCTTCCACGAGCTGGCCACCGTCTTCCAGGCGGTATCGCTCGCGGACGACGTGACCGTCACACGTACCGGTGGCCGGTTGTCCGACGGCATCGAGATCACCGTCGAGGGGGCCGAGGGGGTGGACGTCGCCGGCGTGCCGCAGGACGAGAC
>CAYYCE010000309.1:0-4435 GCA_964469635.1 uncultured Kineosporiaceae bacterium | reverse complement strand
CGTGCAGGTTCTACCGTCTCGTCTGCCGAATCGTCATCGTCCTTTGTCACCGTCCGGTCAGGGTCCGTAGACCAGCCAGTCGGGAAGTCAGCTACCTGGGGCAGCGCCGCCCTGACCTGAGCAGTTCTCAGCTCGCCTCGCGCGGAATTGCCCGCTTCGGCGTCGGAGCTCGCACTTGCCTCCGCCGTAGATGGCTTAACAATCGTGGCTGCACGTTCGGGCTGCCTGCTGCAGCCTGCCACCCCTGTTGTCGTTGCCAACACAACGACACCCGTGACGACAGATCTCCAAGCCTGCCCCATTGTCACGCTCCCAACCGCGACCGTCCCAGCACTGCCGGTTCGACCCTGCCAGAGCCACGGTGCACCTCACGGCCGAATCGCCGAACAAGTCCGCGGCCCGCCCTGCCGGCCAACACGATCTACTCGACGACTGCGCGGAGAACTGTCTCCCGTACGACGGCCAGTTGGCTCAAGGTGGGTCTGTCGGACGGAGGCGGTGCCCCGACGAGACCGCGACCACGAGCGAGACTCGACGGTGTCGCACGGCGGGGAGGTTAGTCGCGTGCAGGCTGCTGCGTGCAGCAGTTCGGCGACGAGGTCCAGGTCGTCGGTGGTCATGCCGGCTCCGCCGGCGCCGTGGATCCAGCGCGACCCGCGGGTCTGCGACACCTCGACCCAGCATGTCGAGACGCACGGCCACAGACTCGCACACACGTTCGGGAAGGCCCTGTGCAACCGGGGTCTCCCCCGGACGGGCATCGTGGCCTACCCCGTGCGGGACCCTCGGTGGTAGGCGCTGACCCCGTGGGCGCCATCTGACCTTCCCGAACGACCATGATCACTTCACCGTCGACTCGCCGAACGAGGCCTCGATCTCCCAGACTCGCCTTCAACGCGACCTCGTCGACGCCGGTCGCCGGTGGCCAGATCCTCGGTGGCCCGCTGGAGGTGTCGGGGCCGGCTGCGTCTTCCGTAGCGTGGCCCTGTGAATAGCGCCCCTGAGCGGCCCAGGGTGTCGAAGGACGACGTGGCCATGGAGTTGGCTGCCCAGCGGGCGCTGGTCGAGCAGTTGCGTGCCGAGAACGCCCGCCTGCTGGGATTGCTCAAGCTGTCACCCCAGCAGGCGGCTCCCCCGGGGCCGGCCCAGTTGGGATGGTTCGAGTCGGCTCCGGGGCCGGTGCACGCCGGATCATCGCCGCAGGCCAAGGTGGCCTTCTTCGGCGCCCTGTTCGGGGCACGGACCGACATCTACGCACTGCGGTGGGAGAACCAGCGAACCGGCAAGGCGGGATGGCTGCCAGCGGTTCGCGGTGGATGGCAACGCGGAGTCCGGCACGAGAACCGGGAGTACCTCCCGCTGACGCCGCAGGTCGTCACGGCGCACCTGTCGGGACAGGTTCACCTGGGCCTGTACCCGTTGTTGGACGGCGATCGGTGCTGGTGGCTCGCCGCGGATTTCGACGGAGCCACGGCAATGCTGGACGCACTGACCTACCTGAAAGCCGCTCGCTCGGTGGGCGTTCCAGCAGGCCTGGAAGTGTCACGGTCGGGCCTCGGCGCCCACGTGTGGGTGTTCTTCGCCTCGCCGGTGCCCGCCGACCTCGCCCGCCGACTCGGTGCCGGCCTGTTACGGGAGGCGATGACGGTCCGGGGCCAGATGGACCTGGCCTCCTACGACCGGCTGTTCCCCTCCCAGGACGTGCTACCCGTCGGCGGGGTAGGGAACCTGATCGCCGCCCCGCTTCACGGACGCTGCCGCGCCCGCGGAGCCACGGTGTTCTTGGACCTTGCAACGTTCGAACCCCACCAGGACCAGTGGGCGTTCCTGTCGACACTGTCGAGGATGAGCCCCCGGGAACTGCGACGGGCCACCGACCAGGTGGGGGCAGTCTCGGTCGGTTCCCGGCTGAACCGCCTGGTCACCCCAACCTCCACAACGGTCCAGCCCCACCCCGCACCGATCATCCGGGCCCGGCTGGGTGCCGGGATCCGGCTGGAGATCGCCGAGCTGACACCGCCACTGCTGGCGACGCTGAAGCACGCCGCTTCCATGCCCAACCCGCTCTTCTACGAACGGCAACGGCGACGAGCCTCGACCTGGGGCGTGCCCCGATTTCTGCGCTCCTTCGACGAGACGCTCGACGGTGGGCTGATCCTGCCCCGAGGCCTGGCCGATACCGCTGCACGACTGGCAGAGCAAACAGGAAGCCGCCTGGACACCACCGACGAACGCGACCCCGGAAACCCGATCCAGGTCGACATCACCACCACGCTGACGAGCATCCAGCAGCAGGCCCTCGACGCGCTGACCGAACACGACCTGGCGGTCCTGGTCGCTCCCCCAGGATCCGGCAAGACGGTGATCGCGTGCGCCGTGATCGCCGTCCGAGCCACGTCCACCCTCGTGTTGGTCGACCGCAAGACCCTGGCCGACCAGTGGCGCACCCAGGTCACGGCGCTGCTCGGCGTCGCGCCGGGGCAGGTCGGCGGCGGCCGGTCGAAACGCCGCGGGACCATCGACGTGGTGATGCTGCAGACCCTGGCCCGCCGCGAGGACATCACCGACCTGGTGACCGGCTACGGCCAGGTCGTCGTCGACGAATGCCACCACGTCCCAGCCGCAGCCTTCGAACACGCCGTCAAGCAGATCCCCGCCCGCTACTGGCTCGGACTCACCGCCACCCCCTACCGGCGCGACAAGCTCGACGACCTCATCGGCCTGCAACTTGGCCCGATCCGCCACACCATCACCCACCAGGCCCGCCCCACGAGCCGATCGAGCCACCACGACAGGCAGGCCGAAGATCAGCTCGACCTGGCCACGCCATCCGATTCGGCGGCTCGGCCTCGGCCGGTACTGCACGTCCACCAGACCGACTTTCGCTACACGGGCAGCGTCGACCCGTCCGCCCCCGGCGGGATCGCGACGGTCTACCGCGACCTCGTTGCCGACCAGGCACGCACCACGCAAGTCGTCGCCGATGTCGCCGAAGCCCTGGACCGGGGACGGCACTGCCTGGTCCTGACCCAATGGACCGCCCACGTCGAGGCCTTCGCCGACGCCCTGTCCCGCAAGGGCTTCGACCCCGTCATCCTGCGTGGCGGAATGGGCGCCAAAGCCCGCCGGGCCGCCCTGGCGCGTCTGATCCCCCACGGAGGCACGCCCCTGCTGGTGGTCGCGACCGGCCCCTACGTCGGCGAAGGCTTCGACTGCCCCGCCCTCGACACCCTCTTCCTGACCGCACCCATCGCGTTCAAAGGCCGCCTCATCCAATACGCCGGCCGAATCCTGCGCGCCCACCCCGGCAAGACCACCGCCGAGATCCACGACTACCACGACGCCACCACCCCCGTACTCGCCGCCTCCCTGACCAAGTGAGCCCCCGGCTACACCAGCCTTGGCTTCCCCGACCCCCGCACCAAGATCGAATAGATACTGCGGCGCATGCGCCCTCGACCGAACCCTTGGCTGCTGGTCAAGCGAAGCCAGGGGTCTGCCGGGCCCTGGCCGGCCACCCCACCGCGTGCCTCCTGAGCTGCGGGTTCACCCGCACTGCAGTCCGTCAGCACAGGACCCGCAGCAGAAGACTGGCCGAGTCAAGGGTTCCAGGAGCGCCATGCTCACCTCGATCGCCGTCCCCGGCGGCCGCTTGCCAGCCCAACAAGCCTTTGACCTGCAGAAACGTCCGAGAGTCGGGAGGGCGGGATTCGAACTCGCGACCCCTTGACCCCCAGTAGCCGTAGGAGTCAGCGGCATGTTCGACACTGTTGCCCAGGTCACCGACCAGCGTGCTTACCCGAGTACAGGAGTCGACCAATGTCGTGTTCCCGTTATCCGTAGGCGTCACTTCGGTGGGAGATCTTGACGACCTCGACGACGACCTCGTCTTCCACGATTCGGTAGATCACCCGGTATTGACCTCGCCTGGCGCTGGAGAAACCTTCCAGGCCGAACCGTAGCGGTTTGCCCACCCGGTGCGGATTCTCCAGCAGAGGACCGGACACGAACTCCCACACCGCCGCCGCGACCTGCTCCGGCAAGGTCTCGGTCAAGGCCCGTTTCGCCGCCGGCGACAAACGAAGCTTGTACCTCACGCGGCACCGCGTCCCAGCCGCTTCGCCATGAGGGCGGCCATCTCCTCCCCTGTGGTTAGCTCGCCCGTCCCTGCCTTGGCCTCCCGGATCGCGGCCATCGCGTCGGGATCCGAGAGGATCTCCAGAGTCTCGATCAGACTGTCCAGGTCCTCCGGCGCGATCAGCACCGCCGCGGGCTTCCCGTTCTTGGTGATCGTCACCCGCTCCCAGGTCCCCTGCACGGCGTTGACCAGCTCACTGAGTCGGTTCTTCGCATCCGCCAGCGATGTCGTTTCCATGGCCATAATTCTAGCCACTAATGGCGATCGGTGCCAGGCGCTGTGCTGATCTGGTTGAGC
>CAYYCE010000308.1:0-4436 GCA_964469635.1 uncultured Kineosporiaceae bacterium | reverse complement strand
AGGCCCTTCTGGTGATGTTCGACCGCACCGGCCGTGAGGTCGGCCGCCGCGACCTGGGCGCGGGCACCGCGGCCTTCCAGTCCGTCCTGGCCGGCGCGCAGGGCCCGAACCGGCGGTTCGAGGTGTGGATCCTCCCCCGGACGCCGGGCATCGCGCACCCGGTGGCCGGGGCACGCCGGGCGGCGTCAGTCACGCCGGTGACGCTGGAGATCGAGGAAGCCGCCTACGTGGGCCTGGACGACTACCTGGAGCTGCTGCTCGAGGCGGCGGCCTGCGAGGCCGGAGCGGGCGGCGGCTACGAGGGCAAGGGCAAGCTGGCCCTGCTGCCGAACCACGAGTACGAGATCCGGCTCACCACCCGGGCCTCCATCGGCCATCCGTCGACCGCCACCGAATCGGCCGACGTGGAGGAGTTCGTCTACGTGCGCACCAAGGGCCTGCCCGGCCTCAACGCGGTGACCAGGGTCGGTGACGAGCTCGAACCACATGTGCGGCAGGCCTATTCGGGCGGCATCGCGAACGGCGCGCTCTACCGTGCCGAGCCGGTGACCCTGGCCTTCTCCGAGGGTTTCCTGGTCGCCGTCCCCCTGAACGTGCGGCCACCCGGCACCGCCGCCGAGCAGACGACGCTGCTGCGGATGCAACTGGTCGCCGAACCGGAGGTGGCCAGCGGGGCCGAGACCGTCTTCACCACCACCGGTGAGGACTGGGTCGCGACCCACCACGGGGCGGGCGTCCCGCCGCCCCCGTCCCGGCCCCGACCGCCCTGGCGGGGCAAGCCTGCGCAGGGGACGACGACCAGCACGGCCATGGTGACCGCCGACCCGCTGCTGCACCGGCTGGCGCGGGTGACGCAGCGCCCGGGAGTGCCGTGCAGCCCGGGCGATCCGCGCGAGGTCATCGGCACGGTCCTGATCGCACCCCCGCCGGGCGAGGACGGCCAGTGGAGCGCGAGCACCCGTTTCGTCGCGAGCGTGCGGGTCGAGGGAGCGGGTTTCGTCGACCGCCGCCCGTTCGAGCCCGGTGACGACACCGCGTTCTCAAGGTTCCCGGCCACCGGCGCCTGGAGCATCGCCGACGACGGCAGCCTGCAGACCACCGCTGCCGGCAACGCGGTGTTCGGTGATCCGGACTGGGACCACCTGACCGCCGCCGTGGGCATGCGATCAGCGTCGCCCGGGCAGCCCATGGCTCCAGCCGGGGTCGGGTTCGGCGTCAGCGGGACTGGCCCGACCCCCCGCGGGATCTTCGTGACGGTGGACGGCGGCCGGCTCGTCATCCGGCGGCGCGCCACCGTGGGCGGACCTCTCACCGAGCTCGCGGCCGCCGTCCTGCCCGTGCCCGCGGACCCTGCGGACGTGCCGCCGGTGACCCTGCTGGTCACCGCCTACGACGACCGGGTCAAGGCACAGGTCGGCGAGGTCGTGGTCGAGGCCGATCGCGACGTCGTGCGCGAGGGCCGGCTCTGCCTGGTGTCCGGCGGCCCGGTCGCCTTCACCTCGTTGCAGGTGCACGGCCTGGACCTGTTCGCGTTCGGGTTCACAGTCAGCCGGTTCGGCTCGTTCGAGGACCACATCGGGTCGTGGTCCGGCCGGCTGGACGATGCCGCGCCGGACGTCATGGGCCCGGGGACGACCACGGCGACCGTGGCGCAACTGTGGGCGGCCGGCGCGGGCGACGTGAGCGCCGTGATGGCGCCCGGAGCAACGGCGGCGGATCGTGAACGGGTGTTCGCAGCCTGGGCCGGAGCGCTCGGACTGCCCTTGAAGGACGACGTCACCAGCCTCGAACTGACCCGGGTCACCGACAGCATCGGTCGCGCCCAGGCGCTGCTGATCGAGTCCCCCGAGCCCCTGGACCTGACATCCGAGATCACGGCCGGGATGGTGCACCGCACTCACACCGGCGGACTTCCGTTCCCGGTACAGCCCTTACCGCCGTCCACGGTGGCCGGGTCGCTCCGCGACCGTCTCCACGATCTGGTCCAACCAGCCTCCCCCGGTCCGCGGCCGCGCGGACCGCTCCACGTCCGGGCGCCCCGGCCGGATCCCGATCGCACGATCCTGGACGTCGACGTCGTGCGCGGCGGCCTGCGGCTGACCTTGGACCCGGCGCTGGCCAACGCCGGCGCACTGGCCGTGGTCGCGGTCGGGCAGGGCGGTGACCTGCGGCTCCTGGGCGGCGCGGTCCGGCCCGGCTTCCTCCCCCAATCACCGGCGCAGCTGCTGGCCAGGCGGACCGGTGCGATGCCCGCACTGCCCCACGGCAGCGAACTGGCTCCGGATCTCGCCTCGCCTCTGCCGGGCACGGTGCTGCTGGCGACAACCGACCTCGTGCAGCTGGTGGGCCGTTTCCGGATGCAGCCGGAGGATGTGGACGTGCCCGTGCCGGTCCAGGCACTGCAGAACGGTGACGGCCGCCGCGTGCTGCTGATCCCCACCGCCGCCGCGCATTTCGAGCCGGGCAGCTATCGGCTCACCCTCACCCTGTCCCGCCGGCGCTGGCCCACCACCGACGCCCCCGACGCCACCAACACCTACCAGGCGACGGCCACGATCTCTCTCACCTTCTGAGACCCTGCGCCGCCTGAAGGGTGCCAGTTCCCGAATCGGGGTCGCCGGAGGCGTTGTGGATCTTCAATCGTCCTGGGGCATCGGTCTGCGAGCCATTCGGGTGACGATCCCAACACACCAGATACCCGCCTGGGTATCTAGGCGGGTCCGAACTCCGACACGTACTTGACACCGATGGCCCAGTAGCCAGTCGGTGTGTGACCTCATGCGTTGCGTCTCGTGAGCCAGCTAATACATCACCTTGGCTGGGCGGCCAATTCGGCCGATGGACGAAGTGGATGGACGAGGGGGCCGGGACGGCCGCCGATCCGGGCTGGTCTTCGGGCGTTGGTGAGGCGCCTGGCCCGGGAGAATCCGACCTGGGGGTACCGCCGGGTGCACGGTGAGCTCGCCGGCCTCGGGTACACGATCGCCGCCTCGACGGTGTGGTCGATCCTGCGCTGCGCGGGGCTGGACCCGGCGCCCCGCCGGTCGGGTCCGACCTGGGGGGAGTTCCTGAAGGCTCAGGCCGAGGGCATCGTGGCGTGTGACGTCTTCCACCTGGAGACCATCACCGTGCAGCGGCTCTGCGTGTTCTTCGCTGTCGAGCACGCCACCCGCCGGGCCTGGATCCTTGGTGTCACGGCGCACCCGACCCGGGGCCTGGGTGAGCCAACAGGCCGGCAACCTGCCGGTGGACTTGGACGACGCTGGCCGTCGGATCAGGTTCTTGATCCGGGACCGGGACGCCAAGTACCCGGACGCGTTCGATGCCGTCTTCGTCGGCGCCGGCGCGGATGTGATCCGATCCCGGTCCGGGCACCCCGAGCGAACGCCGTCTGCGAGCGATTCGTGGGCAGCCTCCGCCGCGAGCTCCTGGACCGGATCCTGATCGTCAACACCGCTCACGCCAGGACTGTCCTGGACGAGTACGAAACCCACTGCAACACCCACCGGTCCGACCGTGCCCTGGGCCAGGCTGGACCACCGCGACCGCTCCCGTCCGTGCCGGCGGACCCGACGGCCACGGTCGTCCGGCGTGATCGCCTCGGCGGCCTGCTCCACGAATACGGGCAGGTCGCATAGCTGACGCAGAGTTTCCGGCACCCACACCGCCACCCGCCACACGGCCGCCCTGAACCTGACGGCGATCCACGCCAATTCCTACGCAAACACACCCTGTGCGGCCCCGAGAGGGCACGAAGGTCCCGCGCCGCAAGCTCGCGGTCCCAGCGCAGCATCGCCTGCACGAGGCCGACCACCGCCGGGCAACTGAGCGCGCCGAGGCCGGGCCCCATCGGGGCAGGTCGGCCGCGGGACCTGCTGTCGCGTCAGGGCTGGTAGGGCGGGGCCACGCCCCAACCCCAGCGCGGGACCGGGGCGTGGGCAACCACCTCGGCGTCGGGTTGGGAGTTGTGCATGGCCAGTCGGGTGCCCCACTCGACATAGCCCAGCAGCGCCGCACGGAACTCGGGATCGGGCGGCAGGTCGGCGTCGTCGGCGGCGCGGCTCATCAGATCGACGAACCGCAGGCGCTGCTCGGCGGTGATCGCCAGACCCCGGTGGTGGGCCAGCATTCGTTCATAGCCGCCGAGTTCGTCGGTGTAGTCGGCGGGGCCACCGAACACCTCGATCCACCACAACGTGACATGGGCGCGGTGCTCGGTGCTGACCCCGCCCGGGAACAGCGGGCCGATCAGCTCGTCCCGTTCGACGCGGTCGTAGAAGGCCGCGATCAACCGGCGGAACGCGTCGTTGCCGCCGGCCCACTGGTACAACGACGGCGTCCCGCGTTCCGATGCTGCGCTCATGCTTGCAGTGTAATCATCGGCAACACTCGCACCGACAGAAGCGCTACTTAGAGCAATTTCACTGTTACTTTCA
>CAYYCE010000307.1:0-4462 GCA_964469635.1 uncultured Kineosporiaceae bacterium | reverse complement strand
TCGGCCCAGGCCCGCAGCGCGAAGGCAAGGCCGACCGCAGCCGCCCCGAGCGTGCGGGCCGAACCCGCCCCGGCGGTGACCTGGGCCAGGGCGACGGTGGTCACGGCGAAGGTCAGGAACGTCACCGCGACCGTCGAACCGAGGACCAGGCAGCCGGCCCAGGTCACGCCGTCGACCCCGCGACCGGCGATCCCCACGGCGGCGGCGCAGCCCAGCGCGAGCGTCGCGGCGCCGGCGGTCAGGACGTCCAGCGCCCCGCGGATCGGGGCCCGCGGATCCAGTCCGGCGGTCCTGAGCAGTTCCAGGGTGCCGTCGTCCTCGGCGGCCCGGGTCAGCGAGACCGCGATCAGGACGGCGGCGACCGCGGCGAGCAGGGTGAGGAAGGCGCCCATCTCCCAGGTGAACATCGCGGCCGGGGTCCCGGCCTCCCCGATGGTGCCGTACAGCATCGTGGTGGCGGCGTTGTGGCGCGCCAGGTCGACGGCGGCGGCCAGGTCCTCGGGTGTGGCGTAGGTGGTCTGGTACTGCCCGACGGTCGCGGCGCACAGCCCGACCAGCAGCGCGAACCAGACGGCCAGGGCGGTTCGGTGGCGCCGGGTCAGCAGCCGCACGAGCACCCGGGTCGACGTCATCGGGCCGCCACCTCGTAGTGGCGCAGGAACAGGTCCTCCAGGCTCGTCGGCGTGCAGGTGATGTCGTCGGCCCCGGCTTCGGCCAGCAGCGAGAGGACGGCGGCGACGCGGGGCCGGGGGACGGCGAGGCGCAACGTGCCGTTCGTACCGTCGGCGCCGGCCGGGTGGGTGAGGTCCAGCGTCGCCAGGGCGGCGGTCACGCCCGGGGCCGCCCCGGTCGGGACCCGGGCGGTGACCTGCGAGGCGGCCAGGTGGCGCATCTCGGCCAGCCGTCCCGTTTCGACCAGCGCGCCGTCCCTGATGATCGTGACCGAATCGCAGAGCTGCTCGGCCTCGGCCAGGATGTGGCTGGACAGCAGGACCGTCCGCCCGTCCGCGACGGCCTCCCGCACGCAGCGCCGGAACAGCTCCTCCATCAACGGGTCCAGGCCCGAGGTGGGTTCGTCCAGCACCAGCAGTTGGGTGCGGGCGGCGAAGGCGGCGATCAGGATCACCTTCTGCCGGTTGCCCTTGGAGTAGGTGCGCACCGGTCGGTGCGGGTCGAGGGCGAAGTCGTCGACCAGGCGGCGCTCGGCGGCCTCGTCCCGTCTGCCCCGCAGACCCGCCAGGGCGTCCAGCACCTCCTGGCCGGTCAGGGTGGGCCACAGAGCGACGTCGCCGGGGACGTAGGAGACCCGCCGAGTGATCGAAGCGGCCTCCCGGGCCGGGTCCGCCCCGAACACCCGGACGCTGCCCGAGGTGGCTCGGTACAGGCCCAGCAGCACCCGGATCGTGGTGGACTTGCCGGCCCCGTTGGGGCCGAGGAACCCGTGCACTTCGCCCCGGCGGACGGCCAGGTCGAGGCCGTTCACGGCGGCGAAGTCGCCGAAGCGCTTCACCAGGTGCCGGACGTCGACGACGTCGGATGTGCTCATCGGATCTCACTCCTCGTCGGTGGATCGGGCCTGCTCGAGGGCGGCCAGTAGGGCGTCGACCAGGACCTGGCTCCGGGCGCGCTTCGCCCCGTCGACCAGCCGCACGTACAGCTCGGCGGCGCGACGGGCGACGTCGAGGTCGATGCTCCGCATCAAGCGCAGGTGGTCGGGGCCGAGCTGGCGGCGCAGCCGGGCGACGTTGGCCGCGGCGAGTTGGTCGAGCTGCTCGGGGGTCTGCTCCGCGGCCAGGGGACCCTCCGGGTCCTGGACCAGCCGGGCGAACATGGCCAGGGACTCGGCGAGCTCCGGATCGTCGAGTCGTCGGTAGACCACCTCGGCCTCGGGCGGCATGTCCCCGCGGTAGTAGGCCAGCTCCATGAAGTCGCGTTCGTGGCGGAGTTCGCGTCGCACCGTCTCGTCGTCCGTGCGTCGTTCCAGCTCGTCGTAGAAGCGGACGATCGCGGGGGGCATCGGCGAGAGGTGGTGCTCGCGTTCGGCGGCCTCGAGCAGCCGGACGAGCTGTTCGCGCTGCCCCTGGAGCGCCTCCAACTGGTCCTGGACGGTCTGCAGCGCGGCGCGCAGATCGGTCACGGCCGACTCCTCGGCCCCGGCCTGGGGGACGCTCAGCAGCGTGGCGACCCGGGACAGCGGAACCCCGGCACGGGTCAGCCACCGGATCCGCACCAACCGGGCGACGTGGGACAGGTCGTAGTCCCGGCGTCCGTGGCGCACCGCCGGCACCGGCAGCAGCCCGATCTGGTGGTAGTACCGGATCGTCCGCACCGTGGCACCGGTCAGCTCGGCGAGTTCCTTCACCTGCACCGGACCAGTCAACAGGTGTGACGTGACGTCGCTGTCAACAGGGAGGGGTCTCCAAGCCGACCACGGGGCCGACCACGGGCCGACCACGGGGCCGACCACGGGGTGCGTCCGGCGACCGACGATCGGAGTAAGGTCGGGACTCGTGCTGCGCGGCGAGATGATCTTCGTCCCGCACGAGGTCCCCCGGCTGGGCAGGTTCGTACTGTGGGGAACCGGCGGCGACGACTCCATCGAGTTGGTGTTTCCCGGTGGAACCTACGGGGTCCGCAAGAGGGTGGTCCCCGCGCGGTACCTCCCCATCGGCGAGGCGCTCCAGCTTCTGGTCGGCGACGCGACGGACGATGTCTCTGCGGCGACAGGGACCTCGGACCCCGTGAGTTGGCAGGTCTGGAGGGCAGCCACGTTCGCGGGGGTCGGCCAGATCGCCCGAGGCCGGTTGGTGCCGACGGTGACGGCGTCGGGCGCCGATGCCTGGCGGGTCGGCCCGCTCGACGAGGCGCAGACCCGGTGGCTGGACGATCTCGCCGCCGCGTTCCCGGTGACGGCGCACGCGGTGGCGATCCCTGGGTCACGCCCGATGCGACTGCACTCGCCACAATGGTTGGTGCGGCAGCTCTGGGATGCGATCGCGGACACCCTCGTCCGCACCGGCGCAGCAGCGGGCGTCGTGTCATCGCCCGCCTTCGCCGCCCATGCGCCGACCCCGGTCCGGCAGCTGGCGGGCTGGTTGGGCGATACCGCCGACCTGCCGTCCGAGGGAGCCCACCTGGGACTGCGGATCGAGTCCGTGCCCGGCGGGTCCGGCAGCATCGTCGCCGAGGATCCGCAGAGTGAGCAGGGGGTGGGCGACGCCGGCTCCGGCGCGCCGGCGTTCCGCGCCGTCCTGCAACTGCGCAGCGTGGCGGACGCCAGCCTGATCGTGGACGCCGCGGACCTGTGGAGCCGTCCCGAGCGGGTGGTCGCCGGGTTCGGAACACAGGCGGAGACCGACCTGCTGCTGGCGCTGCGGCGCGGCGCCGCCCTGTGGCCGCCGCTTGCCGGGCTGTTGCAGCAGGCGCGACCCACCGTCGTGGACCTGCCCGACGGAGCGCTGTCGCAATTGCTCGGCCCGGTCGCGGAAGAGCTGGCCGCGGCCGGGATCGAGGTGCTGTGGCCCACGGAGCTGTCCGGCCAAGGGTTGGCGTTGCAGGCCGTCGTGGTGCCGGCTCCGGGCAAGGTGACCGAGGCGGGGTTCGGCCTGGAGTCGTTGCTGAGCTTCGAGTGGCAGCTCACCCTCGACGGCGAGGTGCTGGACCCGGACGAGATCGCGCTCCTGGCGGAGGGACGGCGTCCGCTGGTGCGGCTGCGGGGACGCTGGGTGACCCTGGACCCGGCTCTGCTGGAGCGGCTGCGCCACCCGCCGCGGACCCGGATGCGGATGGTGGAGGCGCTCGGCGCCGTCCTCACGGGGACGGCCGACATCGACGGGGTTCCAGTGGCGGTCGTCCCCGACCCGCGGCTGTCCCAGCTGGTGGAGCGGATGGCGATCCTGGCGCAGGAGCCGCCGCCCGTGCCCGTGCCCGAGGGGCTCGACGCGACGCTGCGCCCCTACCAGCAGCGGGGACTCGCCTGGACCGCAGGGATGTGCGAACTGGGCCTGGGGGGATGCCTGGCCGACGACATGGGCCTGGGCAAGACGGTCCAGATGATCGCGCTGCACCTGCACCGGCGCGAGCTGAAGGCCGGGCCGACGCTGGTGGTCTGTCCGACCTCCCTGCTGGGCACGTGGGAGCGCGAGCTGCGCAGGTTCGCGCCCGCGGTCCCGGTGCGGCGCTACCACGGCGGGGGGCGGCACCTGGAAGGTGTCGCCGTCGACGAAGTGGTCCTGGTGACCTACGGCGTGGTGCTCCGGGACGTCAAGGAACTTCGCGCGGTCGACTGGGGGCTGCTCATCGCGGACGAGGCCCAGCAGGTGAAGAACCCTCAGGCTCACACCGCGCGCCGGTTGCGGATGATCCCCGCCGCGGCCCGGATCGCGCTCACCGGCACCCCAGTGGAGAACCGGCTGATGGATCTGTGGGCGATCCTGGACTGGACGACGCCCGGACTGCTCGG
>CAYYCE010000306.1:0-4470 GCA_964469635.1 uncultured Kineosporiaceae bacterium | reverse complement strand
GCTTCGTCGGGACCGGTGACCCAGTTCAGCGGCCGGCTGTCCGGGCCGATCGCGCCCTCGGGCATGTTGACCCGCTCGACCTCCTGGCCGTTGAGGTAGACCACAGCGCCGTCGTCGACGATCAGGCCGAGCCTCAGCCCGTCGGCGTGGGCGGTCGGATCCTCGACCTGGAAGGACCGGGTGAAGTAGTAGGTCTCCACCCCGGTCGGCAGCGTCGTGGCCTCGTCGCCCTCGCCGAACCCGAACTGGGCCGGGCCCTCGGCGCCGCCGGCGATCCCGGACCTCCAGTCCGCGGGCTCGCCGTCGGTCGAGGGCGCGTAGGCCCAGGTCGAGCCCAGCGCGACCAGGTCGGTCGGGGCGGCCGGCTGGGGATCGAGCACCGTGTCGGAGGCCGAGACGTCGAGGTCGAAGGACAGGTCGTTGTTGCGGCTCCAGACGTTGTGGACCTCGACGGCGAGTACGTTGTGCCCCTCGGCCAGGGCGGAGGCAGACACGGTGTGCTCCATGAAGTTCTCCTCCCCACCGCCGCGCCACGTGCTCGCCGTCGTGTTCGCGGTGATGGTTCCGTCGGGCAGGTTGTCGCGCAGGATCTCCCGGCCGTTGAGGTAGACCACGGCGCCGTCGTCCGCCTTCAGTTTGAGCGTGAGGGACGGTGGCAGCGTGCCGGATGCCTCGAATGTGGTCCGCGCGTAGTAGGTGGTGTGCCCGCTGGCCCAGGTGGTGGTCTCGCCGTTGGCGAACCCGAAGGACGCCGGGCCGCTGCTCCAGGCCGCGTCGTCGTAACCCGGCTCCCGCCAGGCGGTGCCGAGGTCGGCGCCCGAGTCGTCGTAGGACCACGTGGAGCCGCCCGCGAGGTAGTGGGCCACCCCCGCCTCGGGCTGCGCCTCGGGGTCGAACCCCTTCGGGCAGAACTTGCCGAAACCTCCCAGCCAGTGCGGGGTTGCGTGGTCGACACCGCCGACGTGGAAGTCGCCGCCCACGTACACGCAGCCGTTGGTGTCGCTGGTGACGGTCCAGGTGCCGTCCCGCGGGGAGTTGATGTCCGGCATGAACTCGTCGATCAGGTGGCCGGTGCGGGCGTCGTAGGCCATCACCAGCCGGTGCGGGGTGAAGCTGCCGCTGAAGGAGGAGTAGTGGTCCACGTGACCGTTGCGCACCGAGTACGTGCAGTGGCACCCCGAGAACACGATGTCCCCGATCCGCCGTCCGGTCTGGAACGCGCCGCCGGCGAAGCCGCCTTGGTAGTCGAACCCCGCGTTGGCATAGCCGGTGTGGTGGTACCCGAGCAGGGTGTGGTCGGTGGGGGACAGCACCTCCAGGATGTGCTGTTCCCCGATGGCGAACACGAGGCCGTCGCCGACCGTGACGTCGTAGAACTCGGGTTGGCTGGCCGGCATGTTGCGCGGGATCGCGTTCATCCCGGGGGTCGGGGCGCCGGTCACCTCGTCCACCGTGACGAGGTATCCGGAGCCGGCGACGCCGCCGAGGCTGGTGAAGTACCCGGCGAGGTCCACCTGCCCGGTGGCGTCGTCGGCGTCGATGCCCCACACCGACGAGCCCATCACCTCGGGCTTCCAGGACGTGTCGACGGTGCCGTCGGAGGCCGTGAACCGACCTGCCTTGTAAACCTGGGTGCGGGTGTTCCGGGCCCCCAGCAGGTGGGAGAAGTTGCCCGCGACGTACAGGTCGCCGCCCTCGACGTCCAGGGTGCGGACCATGGCGCGGGCGCTGGACCAGGGACGGTCGACCGAACCGGTGAAGTCCGGGTCGATCTCGCCGGTCAGCGGGTCGAGCGCGACCAGGCCCTTGCGGTCCTGGCCGTTGACCCTCTCGAACTCGCCGCCGACGATCAGCATGCCGTCGTAGTCGGTCAGCGCGTAGACCACCCGGTCGAGCTGCGGCCGGAAGGTGTCGATCCACACCCCGGTGTTCACGTCGAAGGCGGCCAGGAACGGCTGGCTGATCGGTTCGGTGGTCTTGTCCTGCTGGACGTTCAGGAACCCGCCGCCGACGAACATCCGGCCGCCGATCTGAACCATGTCCCAGACCAGGACGTCGAGGGTGGAGGTCTGGGTCTCGGCGGTGTCCAGACCCGCGACCCCCCACGTCTTCAACGGCACCATGTCCAGGTTGGCGACATCGACCGGGGTGAGCGCGGCATCGCCCCCCGCCGCGCCGGCCGCCCGGGTCGCCGAGGGGACCGCTGCCGGTGCCGGCGCCGCAACGGTGGCCGGCGCCGGGGCGACGGTGCCGACTCCGAGCACCGCGCCGGTGAGTGCGGCCACGACCAGGCCGATCCGGGTCCGCGAGCGCGGGGTCACAGCTCGTACCCGCCGTCCGTGCAGACCGTCAGGAAGCCGACGAGGGTGGTGACGTCCGTGCCGGTCGTGTTCACCGTGGCGATCGGCCCTGCCCAGTCGCCGATCCCGGCGGTGGTCGACGCCTTCGCCTGCGACACCGCCGCGCGCAGGTGGGCGGCGGCGGTGTCGGGGTCTCGGGCGTCCATGGCACGGACGGCGATCTCGGCGTCCGCGCACGCGAGCGAGGCGGATTCGTCCAGGGCCAGCAGTTCGCCGAGGTCGTTGCGGGGAGCCGAATCGCGTTCGGTGGGGGCGGTTCCCGGGGCGGGCGCCGCGTCGATCGGGCCGAGCCTCGACAGCGCCTCGCCGTTCCCGGTGACCCTGACCGTGCTCAGCGAGGGCAGGACCTGGTCCGGACGGCGCAGCGTGGGCATGGTCGCCGTGGCCGCGGTGCCGAGATCCTTGGCGTCGACCGGCGCCACCGGGGCGTACCCGTCGTCGGCCGGGTCCCCGAAGGTCAGCTCCCCCGAGGCGTACTGCTCCGGGGCCGTCTTCTCCTCGGGGTCCATCACCCCGCTGCTCTCGCCGGCGCTGGGGGCCCGGTCGGAGCACCCCGTCAGGGCGGCCAGGCCGGTCAGGGCGAGGCAGGAGAGCAGAACCAGCGACGCGACGGCCCGGCCACGGCGTCGCGCGCCGGGCCCGGCGAGAGCCACACCCATGGATCAGGGATCGGCCGGCGGCCGGTGCGCCTTGAGGCCGTCGCACCCGGCCGCGGGACGGGGCTCCGTCCGATCAGTACTCGACCTGGACCTCCCAGACCGTCAGGTAGTCGGGGTCGACGACGGTCTCGCCACTGCTCTGCAGCACGTACTTGCCCGGCTGGGCGGCCTCGTAGGCGCCGGCGTCCGCGGGAAGCACGGCCTGCTCGCCGCCACGCTCGACGACCACCACACCCTCGCCGACCTCGAGCACCCGCCCGCAGAACTGCTCCGCCCGTTTGACCGATCCACTGGGGTCGCGGAAGGTGATCCCGACCAGCAGCCGGGCCCCCACCAGGTGGGCGAGCCGTTCGGAGCCGCGCAGCAGCCGCCGCGGTGGGGTGGGGGTGCCGGCCTGAACCGGCACCGGTTCCGTGGTGAAGGGGTCACCGGTCAGGGTCTCTCACCTCGCGTTCCCCTGTCCCCCGACTCCAGTTACCGGCCGTCCGTCGGCGGCCGGGCGTGCGGCGAGCAGCAGCCCCCCGCCGACCGGCAGCAGGGCCGGCATCAGGTGCTCGTCGTCGCGCACCCGCTTGGCTGCCTCTCGCATGGCCGTGGTCGTGGCGTCCCGCTGGGCGGGGTCGGCCACCCGGCCGTGCCAGAGGGCCTCGTTGACCACGAGCACCCCGCCCGGGCGCAGCAGCCGAAGCGCCTGATCCACGTAGCGCTCGCTCAGGGCGGGCTCGCCGTCGACCAGCACCAGGTCGTAGGAGGCATCGGCCAGGCGGGGCAGGACGTCGAGCGCCCGCCCGCAGATCACCCTCGTCCGGTTCGGCGGGGTCCGGGCCTCGATGAACGCCTCACGGGCCGCCCGCTGGTTCTCCACCTCGACGTCGATGGTGGTCAGCACGCCGTCGGCCGGCATGCCGCGCAGCAGGTACAGACCGGACACCCCGGCTCCGGTGCCGACCTCGACCACCGCCCGGGCCTGCAGCGCGGTGGCCAACATGCTCAGCACCGCGCCGGTGCCTGCGGTGACCGTCTCGCAGCCGAGTTCCCGGGCACGGGACCTGGCGCGCTCGATCACCTCGTCGTCCGGAACGAAGTGCTCGGCATAGGCCCACGTGGCCGGGCTGACTGCGACGATGACATCCTCCTGAGGCTGGAACCGCCCTCAGCCTAGTTTCTCCGGCGCCCCGCGCCGTGGAACCGCGCGGGAACCGCCGCCGCAACGGCGGCGTTGAGGCCAGGAGACCTTCATGCCCGCTGGGCAGGAGGTCGCCGCGCGGGAGAGGATAGGAGCTCAGGTGTCGGTCTACACCGTTGGACTGCCGTCGGGGGTCGCACGGCGCCGCACGGCGCCGCCGGGTGTGGCGCGAGGCGGCCGGCCGACGGGCGCAGAGGGGACCGTGGTGAGCGGGCAGGACGAGGGCAGGCAGCCCCAGGGCGCGGGCACCCCCGCGGCCCCGGTG
>CAYYCE010000305.1:0-4472 GCA_964469635.1 uncultured Kineosporiaceae bacterium | reverse complement strand
TATGCGCAGGTGTTCGCCGACCCGGAGCAGGCGCGCGCCGCGGCGGGCCGGTTCCGGGCCGGTTCCGGGCCGGTCGTGACTCAGCGCCACCGTTGGGCCCGCCAGGTTCGGAGTTGCGCCCACCCCCGACGGGCGCAACGTCACGCCATGCCCGCCAGGCGGGCGCAACGTCACGCCGTGCCCGGTAAGCGGGCGGGGCCGTGCCCGGTAAGCGGGCGGGGCGTGCCAGTCACGCGGGGGCGCCGGCGGGGATGAGAGAGGCGCGCAGATGGCGCTCGGCCAGTGGGAGCACCTCGGCGACGGTGACCTCGCGGCCGGTCTCCGCGGTCAGCGACGTGACGCCGGCGTCGTCGATGCCGCAGGGCACGATCCGGTCGAACCAGGTGAGATCCGGATTGCAGTTGAGCGCGAAGCCGTGCATGGTCACGCCCCGGCTGACCCGGATGCCGATGGCCGCCACCTTCCGATCGCCGCGGGGCAGGGACAGTCCCGGGATCACCGGGGTGTCGTCGGCGATCCAGACACCCGTGCGGCCGGGGACGACGTCGGTGGTCACCCCGAGGTCGGCGCAGACGCCGATCAGTGCCCGCTCGAGCCGCCGGACATAGGCCACGACGTCGACAGGGTCCTCGAGCCGCACGATGGGGTAGCCGACGAGCTGGCCGGGGCCATGCCAGGTGATCTTGCCACCCCGGTCCACCTCGACCACCGGGGTGCCGTCCACCGGTCGCTCGTGGGGCTCGGTGCGCCTGCCCGCGGTGTAGACCGGCGGATGCTCCAGGAACAGCACCGTGCTCGGGCGTTCCCCGGCCCAGACCTGCTCGTGGACGACGCGCTGATAGTCCCAGGCGCGCCGGTAGTCGACCAGATCCGCGCCGACGCCGACGACCTCGAAGGCGAGTTCACCCATGCACCCAGAGTACGGGGGAGCCTTTCGGTCCGCCCCGGTAGCCTGAAGCCCGTGAGCTCCGACGCGAGACCGGCCACCGACCCCGCGCCACCCCCGAGCGTCGGCGACGTTCCCCGTCGCTCCCGGATCTACCGGTGGCGATGGGCCCTGGCGCTGGCACTCGTGCTCGGCTGGCTCGTCGTCGGCGGGGTGGGCGGTCCCTACTCGGCCAAGCTCTCCCAGGTCCAGAAGAACGACACCTCCTCGTTCCTGCCGGCCGACGCCGAGTCCTCCCGGGCCTCGAAGGCGGCCGCGACCTTCGCCGCCTCGCAGACCTTTCCGGCCTTCCTCCTCCTCGAGAGCGACTCGGCGCTGACCCCGCAGCAGTTCGCCGCCGTCCAGGCATTCGCGGAGCGGATTCCCGATCTCGAGATCCCCGTCGCCGGCCACCCCGCGGCGCGGGTCGGCGATTACCTGGCGCCCGGGCCGGTGCCGGTGGTGCCCTCGCAGGACGGCAGGGCGGCACTGGCTCTGGTCAACTTCGACATCCGGGACTTCGGGGTGACCTTGGCGGACGGCGAGAGCCCGCTGCAGCGGGCCGTCGAGGTGATCCGCGGTGCCGACGACTCGTTGGCCACCGACGGGGCCCGGGTCTACGTGGCCGGCCCGGCGGGGGGCATCGCCGACCTGATCGTGGCCTTCGGCGGCATCGAGGGCATCCTGCTCGTGGTGGCGCTGCTGACGGTGGCGACGATCCTGCTGGTGGTCTACCGCAGCCCGGTGGTGCCGCTCTTCGTGCTGCTGGGCGCCGTCTTCGCCTTCTCGCTGGCGGCGGTCGTGGTGTACTTCCTGGCCAAGAGCGAGGTGCTCACCCTCGACGGCCAGGGTCAGGGCATCCTGTCGATCCTCGTGATCGGGGCGGCCACCGACTACGCGCTGCTGCTGGTCGCCCGCTACCGCGAGGAACTGCGTCGCCACGACGACCGCTACGAGGCGATGTGGCTGGCCTGGCGGCGGGCCGCCGAGCCGATCCTGGCCTCCGGCGTCACCGTGATCATCGGCCTGCTCTGCCTGTTGCTGAGCGATCTGGGCCCGACCAAGGGGCTCGGTCCGGTCGGGGCGATCGGGATCGCCGCCGCGATGCTCTCCGCCCTGACATTCCTGCCGGCGCTGCTCGTGCTGCCGGGCCGCAACTCCCCGGGGGAACACGGCCGGTGGGTGTTCTGGCCGGCGATCCCCCACGTCGGCACCCAGGGGCCGGAGACCCGGGGGCTCTGGGCCCGGGTGGCCCGGATCGTCGGGACCCATCCTCGCCGGGTCTGGATGATCACCGTCGCGGGCCTTCTGGTGCTCGCGGCGTTCCTGCCCACGTTCAAGGCACAGGGGGTCTCCCAGACGGACACCTTCCTGACCACCGTCGAATCGGTCACCGGCGACGAGGCCCTCGCCCGTCACTTCCCCGGCGGCTCGGGCAGCCCCACGATCGTCGTCGGTCCCGCCGATGCGGCCGAGGCGATCCGGAGGAGCGTCGCCGCGACCGAGGGGGTGGCGGCCACCGCGTGGACCGTGGACGACGCCGCCACGGCCGCGGTCGACCCCTCCGCGACACCCAAGCAGGTCGACGGTCTGGTGCAACTCCAGGTCACCCTGACCGATCCGGTCGACTCCGCCGCCGCCTACGACACCGTCCGACGGTTGCGGTCGGGGCTCGACGCGATCAGCTCCGACGTACTCGTCGGTGGCACCACGGCCGTCAACCTCGACGTCCTCGACATCTCCTCCGCCGACCGCAACCTGATCATCCCGATCATCCTCGGAGTGATCTTCGTGGTGCTCGCGCTGCTGCTGCGGGCCCTGGTCGCCCCGGTGCTGATCATCCTGGCGAACGTGCTGTCGTTCGCGGCCACCCTGGGTGCCTCGGCCCTGGTGTTCAACCACGTCTTCGACTTCCCCGGGTCCGACCCCACGGTGACGCTCTACGGGTTCGTGTTCCTGGTGGCCCTGGGCATCGACTACTCGATCTTCCTGATGACCCGGGTGCGGGAGGAATCGATCCGGCAGGGGACACGGCCCGGCATCCTCGCCGGCCTGGCCGTCACCGGCGGGGTGATCACCAGCGCCGGGGTGGTGCTCGCCGCCACCTTCGCCGCGCTCGGCGTGCTGCCGATCCTCTTCCTGGCCCAGATCGCCTTCATCGTGGCCTTCGGAGTGCTGCTCGACACCCTGATCGTGCGTTCGTTGGTGGTTCCCGCGGTGTCGTACGACATCGGCCGGGCGATCTGGCGGCCGAGCCGGCTGGCCCGCGGCGCCGAACGAGGAGCCGGGTGAGGTGACGGGCGACCCCCGGGTGCTGCTGGTCGGCTACGGCTCGGCCGGGCGCGGCATCCACGTCCCGCTGTTGACGGCCGCCGGCGCGGCGCCGTCCGTCGTGGTGACCGCGAGCCCCGAGCGGGCCGCCCAGGTGGCGACCGACCTGCCGGTGGCGCGAGTCGTCGCCTCGCTGGGCCAGGCGCTCGCGGCCGGCGGGATCGACCTGGCGGTGCTCGCCTCGCCCAGCGGCGCGCACCGAGCGGGTGCCCTGGCCTGCATCGAGGCGGGGATTCCCGTCGTGGTGGACAAGCCGCTGGCCGTCGACGCCGTCGACGCGGCGGAGGTGGTCGGCGCCGCCGCCGCGGCCGGCGTCCCGCTCACCGTGTTCCAGAACCGCCGGTGGGACGCCGAGAACCTCACCCTCGCCACTCTGCTCGCCACGGGAGACCTGGGCAGGGTGCACCGGTTCGAGCGCCGCTGGGAGCGTTGGCGCCCGGTGCCGAAGGAGCGGTGGCGCGAGAACGCCGCTCCCGCCGACGGCGGTGGCCTGCTGCTCGACCTGGGCAGTCACCTGGTGGACGGCGCGATGCGGCTGTTCGGTCCGGTGCGTTCGGTCTACGCGGAGCTGTCCGCCTGGACGACACCCGCCGAGGACGAGCTGTTCCTGGCGATCGAGCACATCGGGGGAGTGCGCAGCCACCTGACGGCCAGCTCGGTCGCCGGCGCCCCGGGGCCGCGCACCCGAGTGCTCGGCTCTCGTGGCGCCTACGTGGTGACCGACTTCGAGACCGAGCCCCACGCCTTCGGCGGTTTCGAGGATGCACCGGGGTGCACCGGGTGGCTGGCCGCCGGCGGGGAGCGCCGTCCGGTCCCGACCACGCCCGGGGGTCACGTCGACCTCTACCGCGCGGTGCTGGCCGCCCTGGCCCTCGACGACCCGGCGCGGCGGCAGGCCGCAATGCCCGTCGACCCGCGGGAGGCCGTGGCCACTCTGGAGGTGCTGGACGCCGCCCGGATCAGCGCCGAGCAGCGCCGCGTCGTGCCGCTGCGAGGTGGTCGTGCCCGCGCGAGCACACCCGGACGCCGTGACGACCACGGCTGAGTCACAGCCGACGGGTCGGCAGCCGCTCCTCGACGGCTGTGCCCGCGGCCGCGTCGAGCTCCACCACGTAGGCGCCGGCGTTCGCCACCTCGGTCACCGCCTCGACGAGTTCGATGTCCCGGTAGACCAGGCCCACGCCGTCGTCGGTGCAGTGGGTGCGCGGCAGGAGCC
>CAYYCE010000304.1:0-4488 GCA_964469635.1 uncultured Kineosporiaceae bacterium | reverse complement strand
GTGGCCGCAGTCCGCCCCCGGCTGGCCGCGCTGGAGGCCCGCCGGCTCGACCCCGTACGCCCGCCCTGGCCGGCGGCGGTGGCCGCTCCCGACGGGTCGGTCGATCCCTGGCACCGCGAGGGGCCCGTCGTCGTCGCCGTCGGCACCGGGGTGCCCGCCGCCCTCGCGCGTTCGGCGGGCAGCCGGGTGGGGTTGGCGGTGCTCGACGCCTGGAGCGAGTCGGTGCCCTCGCGCCGGCACGCGACGTCCGCCTCCTTCGGCTTCAACGCCCCCAAGTCCCGAGCCCCGCAAGCGATCCTGCTCGCCGTTCCACCCGAGGTGACCACCCGACTGGACTCCGAGGGCCTGCTGCGCACCGTTCTCGAGACCCGGGAACTGGTCCACGCGCGCGGCGCCCGCCCCGGCGACCGAACCGGGCTGCCGTTCGCGACGCCCACGCCGCTGGTCCACGCCTCCGGCCCCGCGAGCTTCCTGAAGGGGTGGCCGGTATGAGCGACCCGCAGTACGGCTGGCTCGAACCGGGCCGAGGAGACCTCGATGAGGGACTGTCGGCCAGGGTCGCCGACCCGTTGTGGTTCCTCACCCGGCAGTGGCAGCTCGGCGAGCTCGCCGGTGAGGACGCCTCGAGCCCCGTGCTCGTGACGACCACGACCCGGCACATCCCGTTGACCTACGACCGGACCAGGCCGGCGCTGGACCCGACCGTGGTCCCCGCCGAGGCACTGTTGGAGGCCGAACCCGGCGACTGGTGGACGATCGGGCGCCGGATTCGACTCGGCCGAGCCGCGGCCCCACTGCTTCCCGACGGCGATGGGACTCGTTTCGCCTTCGGCGCGTTGCCGCCGCCCTACGAAGCGCTGGCCGACCAGGTGGACGGCAGGGCCGTATTCGCCGCCGGGATGCTCGCAGGCAACGACATCTGGGCCGAGGTGCCTTCGCCGGCACCGGACCGCTGGTCGAGCACCGACCTGAGCTACACGGCGGTGTTCGGGGCGGGTTCCCGGCGGCTGGTCGCGCCGGGCCACGGTGGCGGCGACGTCGACTGGTTCACCGTGGACGGCGACCAGGGCAGCGGTCTCGGGCCGCCCGCAGCGGCACCGCGCACCAGCGAGGTGATCCCGACGCGGCTGGACTACCCCGGCGCACCGAATCCCCGCTGGTGGCAGATCGAGGACCACGCCGTGGACATGGGTGGTTTCGCGCCCGACCGGTCCCACCTGGCGACCATGGTGTGGTTGGACGTCGTGCTGGCGCACTCCGACGACTGGTTCGTGATCCCCGTGCCACCGCCACCCGACGAGGTCGCCCAGCCCTCGTCCGGGGTGCTGGTCGCCCTCGACGCGGCCACCGTGCGGGACAGTTTCGACCAGACCTGGACGCTGACGGCCCCACCGGTCGCCGGGCCCCACGCCTGGTCGCTGTTCCACACCAGCGGCCTCGACGCCTCGCACCTGCTGATCTGGCCGGTGGCGGTGGCGCCGCTGACGGGCCCGGTGCTCGACGACGTCCTGATCGGCGTCGACGAGGACGCGAACCTCGCGTGGGCGGTCGAACTGCGCGCCGGCGGCGTCGAACTGCTACCCGACGCCGACACCCGCGACGCCGAACTGCAGACCACGCGGACCGGGACCCGGAACTTCCGCTACCTGCCCTCGACGACGATGCCGCGGCACTGGCATCCCTACCAGCGGATCGGGGCCGGGGACGGTATCGCCGTCGGCGACACCGTCGGGGCCGCGGGCGCCGGCGACGGCCGGTCCGGCCCGTGGCGCCAGGCGGTGCTCGCCGACCTCACCGGGGCGCATCCGGTGCCCCGACCGGGACCGGCCTCGCGGTTGATCGGCGGACCATCCGGTCGCGGCCTGGGCCGTGGCCACCTCCTGGACGCCCGGGCGATTCCCAGCTCCGGGGCGAGGCTGCAGCGTCGCGCCGTACTCGCCCGGGACACCGCAGGCCGCCCGGTGCTGTGGGTGGAGCGCAGCACCCGCCCGGTCACCGGACCCCCCACGTCGCACCTGCGGTTCGACGTGTTCGCCGAGGACCCCGATCCGCTCGGGTAGCGCAGGAACCGGAGGCCGCCATGCCCACGTTCGTCGACGTCCGGATGGTCCCCGGACTGGGGCTCCCGTATCGCCCGGGGGCCCAGGCCGACCTGGCCGCCGCGGATCTCGACCCGGCGTTCGCGCTCACCTGGCAGGGGTTCGTCGCGGCATTCCCGGCCATCCCGGACTTGGCCCTCGAACCGCTGTTCGACGCGCTGCCGGTGGCCCGGTTGAGCGACATGGCCGACGCCATTCGGATGAACGGCGCCGAACCACCGGATCTGTTCTCCTGGTTCACGATCCCCGCGCCGGACGACGTGGCTGCCGAGGTCGTCGCCGATCTCGCCGCCGCGGCTGCCTCGCTGCCGTTCGTCGATCTGGCCACGGTCCGGCCGGTCGTCGTCCCGGCGTCGTTGATCTCCTACGGCACGAACCCCGACACGGTGAGCACGTTGCAGATCCAGGCCGCACCCAACGGCGTCGACGCGCTGTACGCCTGGCAGGTCGCGGGGGGTACGGGCGTGGGCGTCCACATCGCCGACATCGAAGGTGGGTGGCGATTGGATCACGAGGAACTGCTGACGGCCAGGATCCACAGGGCGTCGGTGTTCGGCAGCGTGGAACCGAACCACGGCACCGCCGTCGCCGGGATCCTCGTCGGCGCCGACAACGGGGTGGGCACCGTCGGCATCGTTCCCGAGGCGTCGCTCGAGTTGGTGACCACCAACCGGGGCACCGCCGACTCGGTCGCCGCGGCGGTCACCGCGGCCGCCGCCGCGGTCGGCGTCGACGGCGTGGTGCTCCTCGAGGTCGCGCAGGCGTATCGCGCGGGATCCAACAAGCCCGACGTCCCGGTCGAGGCGGACCCAGCGGTGCAGGCCGCGATCCGCTTCGTCCGACTGTTCGGGATCACCGTCGTCGAACCCGCGGGCAACACCGGCGTCGACCTCGACACCGCGCCGGGTCTGGAGCGCCTGAGACCGGGCACGAAGGCATTCGTCGAGTCCGGAGCGATCATGGTCGGGGCCGCCGAACTGACCCCGCCCGAACCGGCATGGCGGCGCACCTTCTCGACCTTCGGCAGCCGAGTCGACTGCTTCGCGGCCGGGTCGGCCGTGCGGGCGCCGTGGGGCCCGGGACCGAGCGACTACATCGCGTTCAGCGGCACCTCCAGCGCCTCCGCCGTGATCGCCGGGACGGCTGCCGCCGTCCAGGCGATGTCCACGGCCGCAACGGGTTCGACGATCCCGCCCGACGACCTGCGGCTCGCGTTCCGGAACCCGACGCTGGGGACCGTACCCGCCGCCGACTCTCCGGCCGGGATCGGCGCGGCGATGCCGGACCTGCGCCGGATCGCCCGGGCCCACGGTTGGCCGCGGATCCTGCCGGTCGGCGCCGCCGCCGTGAGTGACGACGGCGCCGTGATCGCCTACCTGGACGCCGAGGACCACCTGGTGCGGCGTCACTGGACCTTCTTCACCGGCTGGGGCATCGAACTCCCGCTGTCGCCGCCCGGTGGCGGTTTCGCGCTCACCGCCGCCCAGCCGGCGGTCAACAGCGCCGAGGAGACCGACCCGGTCTGGCGCCTGGTGCACGAGGTATTGCTCGTCGGGCCCGGCGGTGTCCACCAGACCTGGTGGGACAGTTCCGGTCAGGAGGGCGACGTCACCACCGCGGTGTCGGCCTTCTCCGACGTCGCCCAGGGGCACGCCCTCGGCGTGGTGCGGGCGCTGCCCGACCGGATCGTGGTCGCCGCGGTGAACCCGACCGGACGCCTGGTGGTGATGACGGGGGACCCCGACATCCTGCACAGCGACCACCTCACCACGCCGCTGGTGATCGACTCGGTGGGCAGCTACCGCCGGCTCGCCGGACCGGCCGTGGTAAGCCGGGAATCGGCGCTGGCCGATGTCGTGGTCGTCGAGGATGGCGGCACGCTCCACTGGTTCACCGGGACCACCCTGGCGACCATCGGAACCGGTTGGCGCCAGGGCGGTTCCGACACGTCCGGGACCGAGTACGAGCCTGGCGCCCGTCCGGCGTTGCTGGCCACCGGCGCGACGCTGCTGGCCGCCGCCGTCGGACAGGAGGGCTGGTTGCGGGCGATCGCGATCGACCCGGTCGCCGGCACCGTCGCGGCACCGGAGGTGATCGACGTCCAGGTCACCTGCGCGACCCTCGGCCCGGTGGCCCTCGCCACCGGATCCGGCACCGTCGTCGCGCTCGCCGTGGACACCGAAGGGGTGCTGCGCGCAGCGGCCCGGCCCCGTGGAGGCGGGGACTGGACGGCGCTGGCGCCCGTCGATGCAACGGTGACGATCAGTCCCCTCGGCGGGGTCAGCGCCGTGTCGATCCCGGACGTCGGCGTGCTCGCGATGGCCGTCGGCACCGATGGTGCGATCCGGTCGTCGCTGTCCCGAGACGGCCTGTCGTGGACCGCCCTCGA
>CAYYCE010000303.1:0-4489 GCA_964469635.1 uncultured Kineosporiaceae bacterium | reverse complement strand
ACGCCGGCCGGGCACGGCGGCAAGGGGTCCAACGGCGGGTCCAACGGACGCCTGCCGAGCGCGTTCCGGTCGCCGCGCGATGCGGCGCAGGCGGACGACGTGCTCGCCCGTCCACCGGTCGCTCCACCGCCCCCTCCGGCCCCGGCCGAAGCCGACTGGATGCCCGTGCCCGCAGCTCCCAACATGCCACTCAACGACCTGTTCACCCCGGGCGCCAAGCAACCCCAGAACCAGGGCCGGACACCGCCGAACGAGCCGGTCGCCCCCGGACCGCAACAGGCCCGGGTGAGCGTCGACTCCGGTGAGGCCTCGGACATCTCGCGGCTGCTCATCGTCGGTCGCGCCCCCTCGCGCCAACCCCACGAGAGCGACGCGGCGCTGCTGACGATCAACGACCCCAGCCTGTCGGTCTCCAAGACGCATCTGACCATCGAGGCGGACGGCGTGGGCCTGTGGGTGATCGACCGGAACTCCACCAACGGCACCTGGATCGACGAGGGCCGCGGGGCGCTGCGCCCGGTGCCGCCGAACCAGCGCACGCCCGTCCCGGCGGGAGCCAGGGTACTGATCGGCGAGCGGGTCCTCACCTTCACCCGCGCCTCCGCCTGAGCGGGAGCTACTCGAACCGGAACTCGCACACCTGGTCGGCGAATGTGATCACGGTGCCCGAGACCAGCGCGTAGGCCTCGCCGGCCTCCATCATGGTCGGCGCGGCGCCCGGCACGATCAGCCACGACCCGTTGCTCGAACCGAGATCGACGACCGCCAGCCCCTCCGGGGTCTCGTCCACCCGCAGGTGATTGCGGGACACCCCGCGCCCCGTTCCGCGAACCGGCACCAGCCGCGCGGGACGGTTCGGATCCGACTGGGACGGCGCCCGGCCGAGGATGAGCGGGCCGTCGACCTCGACCTCCTCGCCGTCCGCGAAGACCAGGATGGCGCGCTGCCGGCCGACCGGCTGGTCCGGAACGTGCGCAACTGGCGGCGTGACCGGATCCTGCGCCACGGGTGGCGGCACGACGGGCGGGGGTGCCACAGCCGCCGGTGGCGGCACGACGGGCGGGGGTGTCACAGCCGCCGGTGGCGGCGCGACGGGCGCGGCGGCCCGCTCGCCCCGGGACTTCTCGCGAGGCTCGACCATCGGCTCGGTCCGCCCCCGGCGCGTGGTGGGCCGGGCAGCCGTGCGGGACGCCTTCCCGGAAACCCCGCGGGCGGCGGGGCGGACCGACTCCTGCGCCGACACCTCGGGCGCGGCGGCCGCGGGCGATCCGGCGGGCGCCGCCGGCCGGCGGACCTCGGTCAGCGTGCCTCGGAGTTCGGGGACGGCGGTGTCGATGCCCACGCCGTGCGTGGGCTCGTCCGGCACGCTCTCGTGCGGCGAGAGCGACCAGTCCGCCGCTCCGTAGCGTCGCCGGGGATGTGAGGTCAGCCCCGCCAGACGTCGTCCGGCCGCGGGGTCGACGACCTCACGCACGGGTTCGCTCTGCCCGGCCGACCGGACGTAGGCCGCCCGCTTGGCCCGCCAGTCCGATCCGCCGGCGGAGACGGCCACCGCCGCGGTCTCGGCCGGCGGGACCGACCCCCCGACCTGCGGAGCGGCCTGATACTCCACCGGAGCCTGCACCGCCCCGCCGACGGCCACCGGCGGCTCGCCCACCGGCGCCTGCCAGGTCAGCACGTCGGCCATCACGGCGCCCCCGGCGATCGGCAGCGCCACGCCGTCCGGCTGACCGCCGGGACGCAGGAACCACAGGGTGTCCGCGAGCGTGGCCCAGTCCTCGTGCCAGGCGTCGGATCCGGCGTTCCGCACGGTGCGGTCGGTGCCGTCGGGCTGGCGCACCGCCACCTGGACGTCACCGAACACCACCAGGCGCACGGCGTCCGATTCGCTGACCGCGAGGGCGAACTGGGGGACGGTGCCCGGGCCGGCGGACGAGATCGCCGCCAGCGCGGCGTCCGCCCCCTCGCCGTTCTCGATCAGCCGCCACAGCTCGGCCAGGCGGTCGCCGGGCACCTGCGGGTCGATCAGGACGGCGCCGGTGGAGGAGACCAGCGCGATCCATCCACCGGGCGTGTAGGTCGCTGCCGGACTCATTCCCGTCCCTTCCCGTCCCGTCCCGTAAGCCGGTACCGGATGAAAACGGTACCCGCAGGTACCCCGGGGTGGCAGCCGTGCCTGCACCATTTGAGCTCCACTTGAGGGGGAGCTTCCGGCGTCCGGCCCAACCGCAGGTGACCTATCGATACGGAAAGTGACTGCTCGCTGACAACGGGCACGCCCAGGCCCCCGGGAAGAGCGGCCCGGGCAGGCTTCTCGATAGGTTGGCCGGGTGCGCATGGCGGTCCTCGACATCGGCTCCAACACCGGTCACCTGCTCGTGGTGGACGCCCACCGTGGGGCCGCGCCGCTGCCCGCATCCTCGGTCAAGCAGGCACTGCGGCTCTCCGAGCACATCGACGCCGCCGGAGCCCTCGACGACCCCGGCGTGCAGACCCTGGTGGACTTCGTGACCCAGGCCCAGCAGGTCGCCGCCGACAAGGGCTGCGAATCGGTGCTCGCCTTCGCCACCTCGGCGATCCGGGACGCCGCGAACGGCGACGACGCGCTGGCACGGGTGCGCTCCGAGACCGGCGTGGACCTGCAGGTGCTCCCGGGCGGGGACGAGTCCCGGCTGACCTTCCTCGCCGTACGCCGCTGGTTCGGCTGGTCCTCGGGGAGACTGCTCGTCTTCGACATCGGAGGGGGGTCCCTGGAGATCGCCGCGGGCGCCGACGAGGCGCCGGACGTCGCCCAGAGCCTTCCCCTGGGGGCGGCCCGGCTCACCCGGGACTGGCTGCGCTCCTCACCGCCCGACCCCGACGACGTGGCCGCCCTGCGTGGCCACGTCCGCGTCGCGATCGCCCGCGAGGCCGGCGCCGTCCTGCGCATCGGCCCGATGGACCACATCGTGGCGACCAGCAAGACGTTCCGCTCCATCGCGCGCATCTGCGGCGCGGCGCCCGCCTCCGAGGGGCCGCTGGTGCGGCGCAGCATCGAGCGCTCGGTCCTGGCCGGCCGGCTGCCCGAGCTGCTGACCATGTCGCCCGGGCAGATCGCCAAGCTGCCCGGGGTCTCGTCCAACCGCGCGCACCAGATGATCGCGGGGACCCTGGTGGCCGACGCGGTGATGGACCTGTTCGACGTCGAGGCCATGGAGATCTGCCCCTGGGCGCTGCGCGAGGGCGTGATCCTGCAGCGCCTGGACACGATGTAGACGCGATGCAGGAGGACCCGGCGGGCGGGGCGCGCCGCGGTCAGCCCACCGCTGCGGCGGCTCCGCCGGCGTCGGCATAGGCGGCGTCGCAGCGCGCCAGCACCTCGGGCCACGTCGTCGGCGGCGGCTCGGCGCGAGCGGCGGCGGCCATCGCCGCCCGCCGTCCCGGATCGACGACCAGGTCGCCGACGGCGTCCGCCAGTTGCGCGTCGTCCGCGACCAGCAACCCGTGAACCCCGTCGGTGACGAACTCGCCCGCTCCGCCCGTCGCCATGGCCACCACGGGGACCCCCGCGGCCCTCGCCTCGAGGGCCGCGATCCCGAAGGACTCCAACCGGGCCGCCGAGACGAACAGGTCGGCCCGCCGGTACAGCTCGCGGACCTGTGCCGGGGTACGGCGACCGGGCAGCCCCACCCAGTCCGCCATGTCCACACTCCTCCCGGGACCGGCCAGGTACCGCTCGAGCCGCCGCCGGTCCGGGCCCTCGCCGGCGATCACGGCCCGCAGCCGGGTCGAGCCGGGCACCCGCTCGCGGACGGCGCGCAGCGCGGCCAGCAGCGCCCGTCCCCGTTTGCGCCGGGCCAACCGCATCACCGCGACGATCAGCACCTCGTCGTCGGACCGTCGCGGCTGCGGCAGCGGATCCGTCAGCCACTGCGCCACGTCGATCCCGTTGGGGATGATCCTGGTCTCGATCCCTCTGCGCCGCAACGGATCCGCGGCGACGGAGCTGACCGCTCCGACCACCACGCAGGGACGCGACAGGCCCAGCCATCGGTCCAGCGGTCGCAGCAACGGCGCCGCCGGCCCCCACATCGAGTGCACCGTCACCACGGCCGGAAGCCGGGCGTCCGCCAGTGTCCGCAGCGCCCCGTACGCGAACGGCGAGACCACTCCGACGTGCACGTGGGCGACGTCGTATCCCCGTCCGAGCGCGCTCGCCCGGTGCAGCGCCGCCGCGACCACCGCCGCCGTCCGGGGGTGCACCGGCAGCTCGAACGGCAGATCGGCGCTCGCCCGGTGCACCGGGACCCCGTCGATCACCTCGAGGCCGGTGCGGTCGTGGCGGGCCCTGGGCGTGGCGGTGAGCACCTCGACGTCCAGACCTCTCGCCCGCTGGCGCCGGGCGAGAGCGTGCACCTGGGTCTCGATCCCCCCCAACCGGGGCAGGTAGCAGTCCGAGACGTGGAGCACCCTCACCGGGCCGAGCCTACGGGGCTAGCGTTCACCCGTG
>CAYYCE010000302.1:0-4519 GCA_964469635.1 uncultured Kineosporiaceae bacterium | reverse complement strand
ATGGTCACGGATCTGCGCACCACGCCTGATCCGCAGTCACCGGCGCCCTTCCCGACTGGCGGTGACCGACATGTTCGGTGACCTGCGACCGGTCGACGCCGTGATGTTCCTGTTCTATCTGGCGCTCCTGGCGCTCGCCGTCGTGGCCGACCTACGCGACGCCATCTGGTTCGTGCCGCTCGCCCTCTCGGTCGTGTGCGCCGTCCTCTGGTTCGTCGCGCGCCACCAGCTCGGGGCGGCCTTCTCGGTCCGGCCCGAGGCACGGCATCTGGTGGCGACGGGCCTCTACGCCAAGCTCCGCCACCCCATCTACGTCTTCGGCACCATGGCCTTTCTGCTCGTCCTCCTGGCGCTGCAGGGCTGGCCAGGACTGGCCATCTGGGTCATCCTCATCCCGGTCCAGATCATCCGCGCTCGACGTGAGGAACACGTCCTGGCGGAGGCGTTCGGTGCCGAGTACCAGGCGTACCGCAGGTCCACCTGGTTCTGAGGACTGCGAACGGCCCGGATGGCCGACCTGGAGTCCACCATGCGGGTCACCCAGTTGCTGGGGCGGCCGGCAACGGAGCTCATCGAATCGGCCAGGCCGCTGTCCTGGCCGGCTCGGCCGACACCAGTTCCGCGCTGGAGTTGGCGCTGCGCCATCCAGACCGGGTTGCGGTGAAGACCTGGGCGAAACGGAACCGATCAGGCTGTGACGAGCCTCGCAGATCCGCGGTCTTGGGCCGGGCCGACCCCGCCGGTACCGTCGATGTCAGGTTCACCCCGCCCGACCGTTGGGCCGATGGGGAGGGACGGACGGGGGTGCCTCTGAGCCGCCGGCCGACCTCACCACCTCGAAGGACGCCATGACCACCGTCAACCCCCCTCGTGTCGAGTCCCCCACCGAGCAGCCGGGCAGCCTTCTGCGAGCCGGGACGCCGCTGAGCGCGGCATACGTGCTCTCGGCGATCGTCCTCGTGCTCATGGTCGTCCAGTCGGTGCTCGGCCTGGCCGTCGACGGCCTCTACCCCGAGCCGACCTGGGCCGTCGCGGCGCTGCGCGGCAACGACCTCGTCACGCTCATCCTGGTCGCCCCGGCACTGGCCGCCGTCCTCGTCCTCAGCCGTCGCCGTCCGTCGACGGCATCGGTGACCATCTGGCTGGGGCTGCTGTTCTACGGCGTCTACAACTTCGCGTACTACGCGTACGGCGCCGCCTTCAGCGATGTCTTCCTGCTGCATGTCGCGGCGTACTCGCTGTCGATGATCGGGCTCATCCTGCTCGGAGCGAGCATCGACGCCCCGCGAGTGGCGCAGGGGGTCGCCCGCGGCCGGCGGGCCCGGGCGGTCGCCGCCTTCACCACGCTCGTCGGCCTGGCCCTGATCGGGGCATGGGGCGGGCTGTCCCTCCGGTTCGCGGTGACCGGCGAGCTCCCCAAGGACGTCATGCCGCCGTCGGCGGTGCATCTCGTCTACGCCCTCGACATGGGCGTCCTCGCACCGGCCTTCGTCTTCGCCGGCGTGCTCCTGTGGCGCCGCGTCCCGTGGGGCGCGGTCATGGCGGTGGCGATCAACGCCTCCGGCGCGGCATACCTCACCGTGCTCGAGTTCGTCGGGGGCTTCCAGGCGGATGCCGGCATCGACGGGAAGACCTGGGCGTCGCCCACGGCCATCGGCGCCGTCCTGCTGTGCCTGGCCGCCACCGTCATCCTGCTCCTTCCCCCACACAAGACCATCACCGAGGAGGCACCCCATGTCCACGGCCCTTCCTGACGCCCCTCTGCGCGAGACCCCCTCCGGAGGACACCCGGTCGACCGGCTCGCCGCCCTGGCACCGAGCATCGCTGTCGCCGCGATCTGGATCGCGACACTGTTCTTCTCGCTGTTCGCGCCGGATCTGGTCTCCGGGTCGGCCCAGGAGCACCTGCCGATCGCCGGCATCACCGCGTGGCTGTGGGCCGCGGCCGCCACCGGGTACGTCCTCGTCGCCGCCCGCGGCCGGGACGGCGCCGAGGACCCCGGCGCCTGGATGGGCTTCGAGCTCTCGATCGTGGCCATCTGGGTCGTCGTGGCCCTCGCCGGCATCTTCACGCCCGAGATGGTCACCGGGACCGACCCGACCAGGATCCCGATCGCCGCGCTCGTCGCGCCGGTCGCCGGAATGGTGGCGACCGGCTTCGCAGCCCTGCACGTGGCGACCCGCCGCTAGACCGTGGACGTGCCGACATGAACGCGCGCGGATGGGGGCTCGCGGCCGCGGCATATGCGGCTCTGGCGTGCGGTACCGGCCTGGTGGGGATCACGCTCGGGGTCGGGATCGGTCTCCCGCACCTGGCGAAGGCCGGCGTGACGTGGGGGTCGGTTGTCGGGCTGGTGTGCCTGGTCGTGGGCCTGGTCCTCATGGTGGGCGGGGCACGGATGCTGCTGCGTGGGCGCCGGTGGTGGGTCACCGTTCCGGCCATCGCCGGGTTGCTCGTCGTCACCGGGATGACCCAGCTCACAGTGGGCCAGGCGCTGGCGGCAACCGTGGTCCCGGCCACCGTGCGCGGGTCGCTCACACCCGCCACCACGGGCCTGGAGTATCGCGACGTCGCCACGACGACGCAGGACGGGGTCGAGCTCTCCTCCTGGTACATCCCCTCCACCAACGGTGCCGCGGTCGTGCTGCGGCACGGGGCGGGATCCACCCGGACCGACACCCTCGACCACGCCGCGGTGCTCGCCGAGCATGGGTACGGCGTGCTCATGATGGATGCACGGGGCCATGGCCTCAGCGGGGGTCGCGCGATGGACTTCGGTTGGTTCGGCGACCTGGATGTGCGCGCCGGAGTGGACTTCCTCGCCGCGCAGCCCGATGTGGATCCCGACCGGATTGGCGTGCTGGGACTGTCGATGGGGGGCGAGGAAGCAATTGGCGCGGCGGCCGCGGACCTACGCGTGCGGGCCGTGATCGCCGAGGGTGCGGGTCAACGGGTGCCGGCGGACAAGCGGTGGCTGCCCGACGAGTACGGCGTGGCCGGGACCGTCCAACAGCAGTTGGACAAAGTCACCTATGCCACCGCGGATCTGCTCACCGACGCCGAACCGCCCATCCCGCTGCGCGAGGCCGTCGAGCGGGCCGCGCCACGCCCAATGCTGCTGATCGCCGGTGGAGCCGTCCCCGACGAGGAACATGCCGCGAGGTGGATCCAGGCAGGATCGCCCGACTCGGTCACGGTTTGGGTCGTCCCAGGAGCTGGACACACGGCAGGTCTGCGCACCCAGCCGACGCAATGGGAGCACCGCGTCACACAGTTCCTCGGCGAGGCCCTACGCGCCTAGCGGTAGCCGTAAATCACCCGGGCCGATTCCACAGCTCAGCGCGTCGGGCCGGAAACACCGCTAGATCCGTCGTCCCACAGGCCGATCCCCTGAGGACGTACGACGCCCACCCGTCAGAGGCAGCCGCACTCGCCAGCCGTTGACATCGGCGCGCTACGCGGCGAGGAGACGCAGTCCCGCAGCAGCTCGTGGGCGCTCAATGGTCCGAGACACCTTGGGGTGGTCGCTGTCCCGGGCAGGCGGCACCGATACCGACGTTCACCCGCTGGCGGCGGGTCCCGACCCCGACGATCACTGCGTAGCAGGCGGGGTGATCGGTCCAGTAGCCGCCCGGGTACCACAGCCAGCCCGTGGACGTCTGCACGTCGCAGCCCGTGGCGGGGCCGACGCTCACGCCGGGCGCTGCCGGGGAGCCCCACCCGATGCGCAGGTGACCCGCGTACTCCGCCGGCACGATGATCCGCCACTGGGTTCCGGCGGTGACCCCCAGGCCGTCCTTGGCGAAGAAGGTTGTCACCGTGGAGGTCGGGCTCGGGTCGCGTGCAGTCCCGAGAGCGGCTGCGAGGGCGGGGTTGGGCAACGCGAGCGACCCGAGGACGACGAGACGGTCAGACGGCGGCAGCGCGTCGTCGATCGGATTGCAGTCCGACGACGTGCCGCCCTCAGCCGACGACGTGGAAGAGGCACCATTCAGCGAGGGCGTCGTGATCGGCGGCGGCGACGAGGGTCCTGAGCAGGCAGCCATGAGCAGCAGCAGGGCGCCACCGGCCCCGGCTCTCCGGAAAGCTGACACCATCCCATCGTCCTGCGGTGCCAGGGGCCTTTCAAACCGCACGTCAAGCATCAGGCGGCGTTGACATGGAAAGCGGACTCTCTCCGGAAGGCGCGGTACGCAGCGAAAGGGGTCAGTGGGGTGGGCGGTCCCAGGCCGCCGCTGGCCGGTGGAGTCTTGTGGACTGGAGGGGTGGAGGGGTGGAGGGTTCATTCGATGGGTGGACCATGTGCACCTCGAAGACGGTCGGCGGGTGGAGGTCCGGCTGACGGGCCCGAGAGCGGCCGGGTCCTGTTGTGTCACCCCGGGACACCCGCGGCGGGCACCCGCTTGCGGGTACTCGAGGGGCCGGCATACGAACTGGGCCATCGGGTGGTGTCGTTGACGCGCCCGGGTTACGGCGCGTCCACGCGGCGTCCGGGACGGTCGGTGGTGGATGTGGTCG
>CAYYCE010000301.1:3317-4521 GCA_964469635.1 uncultured Kineosporiaceae bacterium | reverse complement strand
CTCGACGTCTACAAGCTGTGGCGGCCCTCGCCACTGTTCCGGGCCCACCGGCTGGAGAAGGCGCTCGGCACCACGGCCCGCATCTACTACAAGTACGAGGGCGTCTCGCCCGCCGGCTCGCACAAGCCCAACACCGCCGTCCCGCAGGCCTACTACAACGCCAAGGCCGGCGTCCGGAAGCTGACCACCGAGACCGGCGCCGGCCAGTGGGGGACCGCGCTGGCCTTCGCCTGTGCCCTGTTCGGGCTCGAGTGCGAGGTGTGGCAGGTCGGGGCGAGCTACGACCAGAAGCCCTACCGGCGCATGATGATCGAGACCTTCGGCGCCACGGTGCACCGTTCACCGTCCCCACTCACCGAGGCCGGCAAGGCGATCATGGCCCAGCAGGAGAACCATCCGGGTTCGCTCGGCATCGCGATCAGCGAGGCGGTCGAGGTGGCCGCCTCCAACGAGGACGTCAAGTATGCCCTCGGCAGCGTGCTCAACCACGTCCTGCTGCACCAGACGATCATCGGTGAGGAGACGCTGCTGCAGCTCGCCAAGATCGACGAGACCGCCGACGTGTTGGTCGGCTGCACCGGGGGCGGGTCGAACTTCGCCGGCCTGGCCTTCCCGTTCATCCGCGGCACCATCGAGAGCGGGTCGGGCCCGATCATCCGCGCCGTCGAGCCCGAGTCCTGTCCGACGTTCACCCAGGGCGCCTATGCCTACGACTTCGGCGACACCGCCGGGATGACGCCGCTGATGAAGATGCACACCCTGGGCCACGGCTTCGTGCCCGACCCGATCCACGCGGGCGGGCTGCGCTACCACGGCATGTCGCCGCTGCTCTCCCACATCCACGAACTGGGCATGCTGGAGGCGGTCGCGGTGCCGCAGACGGAGTGTTTCGCCGCCGCGGTGCAGTTCGCCCGCACCGAGGGCATCGTTCCGGCGCCCGAGTCGTCGCACGCCCTGGCGGCCGCCGTCCGGGAGGCCAACAAGGCCACCGAGGAGGGCAGGGAGACCGTGATCGTGACGGCGCTGAGCGGCCACGGGCACTTCGACATGGCCGCCTACGACGCCTACCTGAACGGTCGTATGGTCGACGAGCAGCCGGACGCCGCCCGGTTCGCCGCCGCGCTGGCGGAGCTGCCACAGGTGCCGGCCTGAGCCGGCCGACCGGGGCTGACGCGGTCGTCCGCCCTCGGCGGCTGTCATAGGC
>CAYYCE010000301.1:0-3307 GCA_964469635.1 uncultured Kineosporiaceae bacterium | reverse complement strand
GTCGAGCGTGGTCCGGTGGAACGGTGCCGAGGACCCGTACCCGGCGTTCGCGACGTGGCGATCCCGGGGCCCGCTCCAGTACCACCCGGGCCTCGGGATGCACGTCGCGCTCTCGCACGCCGCCTGCGACGCGGTGCTGCGGGAGCGGGGGCTCGGCCGGATCTGGCGCGACCGGGAGCCGGCCGAGCAGTTCCCGGCCTTCAATCTGCTGCACCGCACCTCGATCCTGGAGAGCGAGCCTCCCACGCACACGCGGCTCCGCCGGCTGGTGTCCGGGGCCTTCGGGCGCGGCCACGTCGAGCGGATGCGGCCGTGGATCGGTGAGCTCGCCGACGCTCTGGTCGCCGGGGCCGCGGCCCGGTCGGCGGACGGGGCCGACGGCGTCGACCTGCTCGCCGCGGTGTTCGAGCCCCTCCCGGTCGAGGTCATCGCCGAACTGTTGGGCGTCCCGCGCCCGGACCGGCCGTTGCTGCGGCCGTGGTCCAACGCCATCGTCAAGATGTACGAGTACGGTCTGTCCGAGCAGGGCCTCCGCGCCGCCGAGGAGGCCTCGACGGCGTTCGTGGCCTACCTGCGCGACCTGGTGGCCGAGCGACGAAGGGTACCGCGCGAGAACGACCTGGTCACCGATCTGGTGGCGGCGAGCGCCGACGTCGACGGCGCGCCCGCCCGGCTCACCGAGGACGAGGTCGTCGGCACCTGCGTCCTGCTGCTCATGGCCGGGCACGAGGCCACGGTCAACGTGGCCGGCAACGGCACGTTCGCGCTGCTGCGCCACCCAGAGCAGTGGCGGGCCGTGGTCGCGGACGCCGAACTGGTGCCGGGCGCCGTCGAGGAGATGATCCGGTACGACTCCTCGTTGCAGCTGTTCGAGCGGACGGCGACCCGCGACGTCACGATCGCCGGCGTCACCCTCGCCGAGGGGCAGAAGGTGGCGGCCCTGCTCGGGGCGGCCAACCGCGATCCTGCGGTCTTCGCCGATCCCGACGCCTTCGACGTCACCCGGACCCCGAACCCCCATCTCGGGTTCGGGGCCGGCATCCACTTCTGCCTCGGTGCGCCGCTGGCCCGGGTGGAGCTGCAGGCCACGTTGGCGGCGTTGCGGCGTCACCTGCCCGGGATGACGCCGGTCGCCGAACCGAGGCGGCGACCGGAGTTCGTCATCCGAGGGCTGCGCGAGCTGCGGGTGCGCGCCGGGGCGGAGTGAGGTCGGCCGGAGCGAGGCATCGGGTCAGAGCGAGGGTCGCGCCCGGCTGAGTCCCACCGCGGTCCGCACCCGGTGCAGGTGCGGTTCGAGTGAACTCCGGTCGAACGGGGCGATGGACGATTCGCACTGCGCCGCAAGCGATTCCAGGTAGGCCAGTTGGTCGGCCGTGGAGTCGAGCTGGATGTCGATCGGCGCCATGTGCTCGGCCAGGGCCTGACCGAGGCGCTGACGCAGCACCAGGATCCGCCACTGTCCGAGGAAGCGGCGGAACTCCTGCATGAGATTGCTCGCCTCACGGATCCGGGTGGCCATGGAGGTGAGCGAGTGGTTGACGTCCTCGACCGCGTGGGACATGGCCACCACGCCGCCGTCCAGCGCGTCGCAGAGGCGCGGGACCTCGGCGAGTGCACTGGCCGGGGCGGCACGGTCGACGACCTCGGCGGCGAAGGCGCCGACCATCTCGATGTGAAGCCGGGCCAGCGCGATCCGGAACCCCAGCTCGGCCACCTCCCTGCGCAGCGCTCCGAGCTCGGGGGCCAGCTGCCGCAGCGCCTCGACGGCCGAGGACATCGGATGCCCCATCACCCGGGCCACGTTGAGCAGCACCGGCGACTGCTCCGCCACGCCCTGGGACGCCGTGCGCGCGACGTCGACCGAGTGGTACAGGCCGTGAGCGTGGTGCAGCACCGCCTCGGTGGCCGGGCCCAGCGCCGAGGACAGCGACCGGTACAGGCCCAGCCGCTCCACCATGTGCTCGAGCTCGAGGTTCAGCCGCGCCGCGGCGTCGAGGATCTCGGCGAGGGGTCCGGTGGCCTGGGGACGGGCGAAGGTCGTCGTCAGCAACGGTCCCCGGGCCGCGACCTCGCCCGGGAGCGCGGTGAGCATGAACTCGTCGTAGTCGGCGAACCCCAGTTGGGACAGCAGCCGTTCGATCTCGCGGGCCCCGGCGGCGGCCACCTCGGGACCGGGTCGCCGTTCGCGTCGGATCAGGTCGTTCTCATAGGCCAGCGCCGTGGTGTACAGCTGTCCGGCCGCCGCCGCCAGCGGACCGGCCGGGGACATCCGCACCGACAGGAAGTCCTCGCCCAGGGGGGTGACGGTGGCGAAGACCCGGTAGCTCGCGCCGTCCTTGGCCAGATTGGTCACGTAGGCGGCCATCGGCTTGCCGGCGAGCAGCCGGTCCCACATCAATCGGAACGCGCCGGCCGGCATCTGGGGGTGGCGAACGATGCTGTGCGGGGCGCCGATGAGCTCGTCGGCGGCGTAGCGCGAAATGCGCATGAAGACCGAGTTGCCGGCCTTGATGATCCCGCGTCGATCGGTGGTGGAGAAGAAGAGTTCCTGGGGGCCGATCTGACGCTCGGCGCCGGTGGGCATTGGCTGGGACGGCCGCATGACTGCACATTGTGCCGGGATGAACGCCCTGGGTGCACCACATTCGTGCAACACCCGTGACCAAGAGTGACTTCGAGATCTCGGTGAAGCCCTACAACTCGCCGCCGCCCGGTCGACGGGCCAGGTGTGGTGACCATCGAGCCGGGAACCCGGCTGGTGCTGCGCACCGGCGGCCGGGCGGTCCTGGTACGCGCGCTGGGAGGCGCCACGCTCGGCGGGCAGTGGAGCCTGCCGGTGATGGCCGCCGCCGTGGCCGACGATGTGATGCGGGGCGAGCTCGACCTTCCCGCGGGCAGCGGTTCGGCCTCGATCGAGGCCGAACTCGCCCGGGTCGATGCCGGCATGGTGCTGCGGACCCCGACCGGGCGGGCGGGCGCCAAGGGCCCGGGACGCGCACGGGTCCCGGCGAGGGTGCAGCGGCGCGCCCACGTCCGGGCGGTGATGGACCTGCCGCTGCGCGCGGGGCTGTTGGACGGGTCCCGGACCGAGCCGGAGGGCGAGGTCCGGGTGATGACCGGGCGCACCCTGAGCGTGGCCGGGGGAGGGCTGGCGGTGCGCTGGGACGCGCCGCAGCGCCTGCTGCCCGGGGCGCGGCTCTACCTGGAGCTCGAGCCCGAGGAGGGCCGGCTGCTGCCCGTGGTCGCCCAGGTGGTCACCGCCGCGGCCAACCGGCGCCACGTCCGGCTCCGGTTCCTCGACATCGCC
>CAYYCE010000300.1:0-4525 GCA_964469635.1 uncultured Kineosporiaceae bacterium | reverse complement strand
GGGCGTCCTCAACACGGCGATGGCCGGTGGCACGACCAAGTTCTCCAAGCTCGAGCTCGACAGGGAGAAGGCCGAGCTCGAGGCCACCATGTCGGAGCTCGCGGTGATCCTGGCCGACGAGGGCAGGCGGCGTGAGGTGGTCTCCGGTGAGCTCGCCGATGTCGCCAGTACCTACGGCACGCCGCGGCGGACGGTGCTGCTCGAGTCCGCCGGGACCGCCGTGACCGCTGCCCGTGCAACGCCCTTGGAGGTCGCCGACGAGCCGTGCCGGGTGCTGCTGTCCTCCACCGGTCTGCTCGCCCGGACCGCGTCCGACGAGGTGCTCCCCGCCCCCGATCCCGCCCGTCGCACGACTCACGACACGGTGGTCTCCACGGTGCTGACGACGGCACGCGGCGAGGTGGCCGCACTGACCAACCGCGGCCACATGATCCGGCTGAGCGTGGTCGACATGCCCGCGCTGCCCCCGACCTCGACCGCGCCGACGCTGTCGGGCGGGGCCCGCGTCGAGGAGTTCCTGTCACTCGAGAAGGGCGAGCGGGTGGTGTCGCTGGCCTCGCTGCGTACCGACGGCCCGGGTATCGCGCTGGGGACGGCGCAGGGCACGGTGAAGCGCGTCGTCCCCGATCACCCGTCGAACCGGGACTCCTGGGAGATCATCGCATTGCGCGACGGCGACGAGGTGGTGGGCGCGGTGGAGCTGCCGAGCGAGGTGTGCGACCTGGTCTTCGTCAGCAGCGACGCCCAGTTGCTGCGGTTCGGGGCGGACAAGGTGCGTCCACAGGGCCGGGCCGCCGGCGGGATGACGGGGATCTCGCTCTCGCGGGGGGCCCGCGCGATCTTCTTCGGCGCCGTCGACCTGAGCCTGGACGACGGCGAGTGGGCCAGCGCCGTGGTGACCGTGGCCGGTTCGGGCTACGGGCTGCCCGGTACCCAGACAGGGACCGCGAAGGTGACCCCGTACGCGGAGTATCCGACCAAGGGCCGGGCCACCGGCGGCGTGCGTTGCCAGCGCTTCCTCAAAGGCGAGGACACCCTGCTGCTCGCCTGGGTGGGGACCGCTCCCGCGCTGGCCGCCGCGGCGAACGGCGTCCCGGTGGCGCTGCCCGCCGCCGACTCCCGCCGTGACGGCTCTGGAACCCCACTCCCCCAGCCGGTCTCCGCCGTCTCCGGCCCCGCCTGACCAGCCTTCCCGCCCCCCTCCCCTCCGGCCCTCCGGGCACAACGTCACGCCGTGCCCGTCCAGCGGGTGCGACGTGACGTTGTGCCCGTCGGGGGTGGGGCTGATGCCACTCAAGCAGGCCCGAGCCGCTCACTCGGCGCAACGGTGGGCCGGGCCGGAGCCGCCGTCAGGCGTCGATGCGGTCGCGGTCGAGTCCCGCCGCCCCGGCCACGATGAAGTCCTTGCGGGGGGCCACGTCGTTGCCCATCAACAGCTCGAACACCCGGGCAGCGGCGTCCAGGTCGCTGGCACGAACCCGGCGCAGAGTGCGGTGCCGGGGATCCATGGTCGTCTCGGCCAACTGGTCGGCATCCATCTCGCCCAGGCCCTTGTAGCGCTGCGGCGGGTTCTTGTAGGTGCGGCCACGCTTGTCCAGCGCGGTCAGCGTCCGGTGCAGTTCGGCGTCCGAGTAGGTGTAGACGTATTCGTTCTTCTTCGAGCCGGGGTTGACGATCTCGACCCTGTGCAGCGGCGGGACGGCGGCGAACACCCGCCCGGCCTCGACCAGGGGCCGCATGTACCGGAAGAACAGCGTGAGAAGAAGAATCCTGATGTGTGCGCCGTCCACGTCGGCGTCCGACATCAGGATGATCTTGCCGTACCGGGCCGCCTCGAGATCGAAGGTGCGGCCCGACCCGGCGCCGATCACCTGGATGATCGCGGCGCACTCGGCGTTCTTGAGCATGTCGGCCACGGAGGCCTTCTGCACGTTGAGGATCTTCCCGCGGATCGGCAGCAGCGCCTGGAACTCGCTGTTGCGGGCCCGCCGCGCCGTCCCCAGCGCCGAGTCGCCCTCGACGATGAACAGCTCGCTGCGATCCACGTCGTCGCTGCGGCAGTCGACGAGCTTGGCCGGCAGCGAGGAGGTCTCCAGCGCGTTCTTGCGGCGGCTGATCTCCTTGTGCTGGCGGGCGGCCACCCGGGTGCGCATCGCCCCGACGACCTTCTCCAGCACCAGCGCGGCCTGAGCCTTCTCGACCCGCTTGGTCGAGGTGAGCAGAGCGGTCAGCTCGCGCTCGACCACGTCGGAGACGATCCTGCGGACGGCGGATGTGCCGAGGACCTCCTTGGTCTGCCCCTCGAACTGCGGTTCGGCCAGGCGCACCGTGACCACCGCGGTCAGGCCCTCGAGGACGTCGTCCTTGTCGAGCCTGTCGTCCTTGGCGCTGAACTTCAGCTTGCGGGCGTTCTCGCCCACGACCTGCCGCAGCGTCTTGAGCATGCCCTGCTCGAACCCGGCGATGTGGGTGCCGCCCTTGGGGGTGGCGATGATGTTCACGAACGAGCGCACCTCGGTGTCGTAGCCGGTCCCCCAACGCAGGGCGACGTCCACCTGGCACTCGCGGTCGAGTTCGGTCGCGGTCATGTGACCACGCTCGTCCAGCACGGGGACCGTCTCGCGGAAGGTGCCGCTGCCGGTCAGCCGCCAGACGTCGGTGACCGCCGAGTCGGCGGCGAGGAACTCGGCGAACTCGCCGATCCCGCCCTCGTACCGGAAGGTCTCGGTGTGAGGCCCCCCCTCGCCGGGAGTGCCGGGCAGGCCCCGATCGTCGCGCAGCGTGATGCTCAGCCCGGGCACCAGGTAGCCGGTCTGCCGGGCCCGGGTGACGAGTTCGTCGTAGGCGAAGGCGGCGTCCTTCAGGAAGATCTGCCGGTCGGCCCAGTAGCGCACCCGTGTCCCGGTGACCCCACGCCGGGTCTTGCCCACGATCCGCAGATCGCTGCGGTCCACGAAAGGCCGGAACACCGCCTCGGGGGACGGCGCCTGCCCGCCGTCCATGAACGCCCCGGGCTCGCCCCGGCGGAAGCTCATCGCGTAGGTCTTGCCGCCCCGGTCGACCTGGACGTCGAGCCGGGCCGACAGCGCGTTGACGACGCTGGCGCCGACGCCGTGCAGCCCCCCGGATGCCGCATACGAGCCGCCGCCGAACTTTCCGCCGGCGTGCAGCTTGGTGTAGACCACCTCGACGCCGCTCAGCCCGGTCTTCGGCTCGATGTCCACGGGGATCCCCCGGCCGTCGTCACGGACCTCCACAGACCCGTCGGCGTGCAGCACCACGTCGATGCCCGCGCAGTGCCCTCCCAGAGCCTCGTCGACCGCGTTGTCGATGATCTCCCACAGGCAGTGCATCAACCCTCGGGAATCGGTCGAGCCGACGTACATCCCCGGCCGCTTGCGCACGGCCTCGAGCCCCTCGAGCACGGACAGGTGCCGGGCCGTGTAGTCCGACGACCCACGCTCCCGGCGGGCTCCTGGACTCCGAAGACCACTGACGGGCTGGACGGCCACGCATCTCCCCTTCTTCGTACGCCTGATCGAGGCTACCCGCCCCGCCGGGCGGCTTCGCCGTCAGCGAACGCGACTCGCCGCAGTTTTCGGGAACCGACGGGGCTGATTGACTGTTGCCGGAAGGGCGGCGACCGACGGGTACCAGCAACGACGTGGACACCGAATGCGCTGCATGAGCACCCAAGGTGACCGATGAGGGAGGCCCCGTGGTGAACGCCACCATCGAAAGCGCGACATTGACATCGGCCGACCGGTGCGACCGGTGCGGTGCCCGCGCCTACATCCGCGTCGTCCTGCCGGGCGGCGGTGACCTGCTCTTCTGCGCCCACCACGGCCGCTCCCACGAGGGCGCGTTGCGGTCCCAGGCGATCGAGTTCCACGACGAGACCGACCGCCTGACGGGTACCCCGGCCTCGGCGCCGGACGGCGAGCGCTGACGCCCGGGCAGCCGTCCCGCCCTCTCAGACCCGCCCTCTCAGACCCGGCTGCACGGTCCCCGGCTGCACGGTCGCCGATCGGGGAGGTCCCTTCTAGGCTCACGCCGTGGTCACCCTTGTGGCCGGTGGGCTCATCATCGCCGGCATGGTCGGGATCGTCGTCCCGGTGCTGCCCGGTCTGTTCCTGTCCTGGGCCGGTGTCCTGGTCTGGGCGCTGGCCGAGCGTGACGGCACGGCCTGGACCGTCCTGAGTGTCGCCACGGTCGTCCTCGTGGTCGGCAGCGTCATCAAGTATCTGGTCCCGGGGCGGCGGATGCGCGCCGCGGGAGTGCCCTGGTCGAGTCTGGGCCTGGGCAGTCTGCTCGGAATCGTCGGGTTCGTCGTGATCCCCGTGCTCGGGTTGTTCATCGGCTTCGTCGCCGGGGTGTACTTGGCCGAACGGATCCGACTCGACGACAACGCCCAGGCGTGGCCCTCGACCGTGGCCGCCCTGAGGGCCGTGGGCGCCAGCATGCTGATCGAACTGCTCTCCGCCCTGCTCATCGCCGCCACCGGGCCGTCGGCGTCGTGCTGGGG
>CAYYCE010000299.1:0-4526 GCA_964469635.1 uncultured Kineosporiaceae bacterium | reverse complement strand
TCGCCGTGCCTCGCTGCGCCCCGCCCCGCGGACAGGCCCCGCCCGGGCGGGGCGGTGGCTGGGCAGCTCGCTCGGACTTGCCTGGCGACTGCAGTACTGGAGCCTGCTGGGCTGGACGCTGGCCATCGCGCTCGGGGGTGCGCTGATCGGCTCACTGGCGGGCAGCCTGGAGTCGACGCTCGAGGATTCCTCGATCCAGGAGCTGCTCCGCGGGCTCGGCGGCGACGGCCCGACGACCCTGGTGGATCTGTTCCTGTCGGCGGAGTTCTCCATCGTGGGACTGGCCGTCGCCGGGTACGGCATCTCGGCGACCCTGCGGCTGCGGGGGGAGGAGCGCGCCGTCCATGCCGATCCGGTGCTGGCCACCCCGACGACCCGGTGGTCCTTCCTCGCCGGCCACCTGCTGATCGCGCTGTTCGGCACCACGTGGTTGTTGCTGGTCCTCGGCACGGCGGTGGGCCTGGTCCGGGGTCTGGCGACCGGGGATCTCGCGGGCGAGTTGGCGCGGCTGGTTCCCGCCGCCACCGCTCCGTTGCCCGGTGTGTGGGTGTGCGTGGGCCTGACCGTGCTGCTCTTCGGCCTGGTGCCGCGCTGGACCCCGACCGCCTGGATCGTGCTGATCCTGTTCCTCGTGGTGGGTGAGCTCGGCTCCCTGCTCGGTCTACCCGAGTGGGTCCGCGATCTCTCGCCGTTCGCCCATCTGCCGTCCCTGCCCGGTGGCGCGCTCACCGTGGCCCCGTTGCTGGCCCTGGCGGCGGCGACGACGGTACTCGCGACCACCGGGTCGGTCGGTTTCCGCCGTCGCGACGTCGGCTGATCCGGCGATCGCTCCACGCGGCGCCGGTGACTGCCTCGACGAACTCGACGCGATGGACTTCTCCATGAAATCGGCTCCCTCGGGCCCTATCGTCGGGGCCAGGGGGATTCGCATGATCTCGGTTCTCGGGGAGACAAGGACGAGATTGCCCTGCGCCGCGCGCAGGTCGTTCAGGGATATCGATCTCGAGGGCAACCACCCATGACCCGTTTCGCCTCCATACTCACCCAGGTCAGCGCCCCGGCGTTCGTCGCCACCGTCCTGGGACTGCTCGCCGGTCGCTACGTGTGGCCGCGCCGGATCGTCCAGGCGGCGTCCGTGCCATCGGATCGCCCGACGCACTCGGATCATCCGGCCCCGTCGGACGGCGACCTCGAGTCGGCGATCGCCTCCCATCAGCGGCAGTTGGCCACCCTGCGCGACCAGTTGCACGCCGCCGCCCTGGCGGCCCGCCAGCACGAGGAGCGACTCGAGGCCGAGCGACTGCTCTGCGACCGGTTGCGAGCGGCGCTCACGACCCGGGACGAGCGGATCGCGACGCTGACGCACCAGCTCAGGGGACGCCCAGGTCGTCCGGCCCTGCCGCTCGGGACCTCGGCCGGCGAAAGCTGACCAGCGAACCCAAGGTCTCGGCGTCGGCCCCCGCGAAGACCACCATCGGGACCTGCCATGCCCTCAGGCCGGCCGGCCGGAGCCACAACCGCGCCGCCACCACCATGATCATCTGGATCGACATGCCCATCAACAGGCCCGCGACCGGCAGCTCCAGCACCACCGCGGCGAGGATCGAGGAGATCCGATCCTCGTGCTGCGCCGTCACCACGTCGAACCAGGCGTCGACCAGCAACAGCATCCCGGTGGCGAAGGCGGTCAGAGCCACCAGTTGCCGTCGCCGCCAGCCCAACCAGGCGGTCAGCCCCAGCATCACGATGAGCAGGACGTCGAAGCCCACCCACGCGAGGTCCCAGTGACGCGCCTCGTAGTGACTCGGCAGGGTGGCGGCCAGATAGGCGGTCCAGGGGATGAGCACGCTGATCCCGAGCACCAGGCCGGAGATGACCACGCTGCGGCGCCGTCGGATCGCGTTCGCTGCGGGAAGCACCTCCGAGGTGGGGCGGGCGAGGCGCAGCATGAGAACCCGCCGTTCGGGCACCGTCATCGACTCGATCTGCTCGTCCGTCAGCACCCACTCATCATGACCTCCGGGCCAGAGATCCACCGGCGGCGACGCCCCCAATGCCAGTGATCGGGCCCACCGGGTAAGGTTGACGCTCGGCGCGCGTCCAGCCGTGCCGGGCGAGGGCCCCCGCCGTTCGCCGCTCCCGTCGTCATGACTGTCGAGGCCCCCGTATGTCTGCCCCAGCCGTCGCCTACCCCGACAAGATCGACGCCGCCGTCCTCAAGGTCGCGGGCGTGGTCGTCCTCGGTGCGATCATGTCGATCCTCGACATCACCGTGGTCAACGTGGCACTGCCGACCTTCCAGAACGCGTTCGCGAGCGACCCGGCGCACCCGATCGACTACTCCACGGTCGCCTGGACCGTCACCGCCTACACCCTGGCGCTGGCCACCGTGATCCCCCTGACCGGCTGGGCGGCCGATCGGTTCGGACCGAAACGGCTCTACATGCTGGCGCTCGTCCTGTTCACCGCCGGCTCCGCGCTGTGCGCCTCCGCGACGTCGATCGGCATGCTGATCTCGTTCCGGGTGCTGCAGGGGCTGGGCGGCGGCATGCTGATGCCGCTCGGAATGACCATCATGACCAGGGCGGCGGGGCCGAAGCGGATGGGCCGGCTGATGGCGATCCTCGGCGTCCCGATGCTGCTCGGCCCGATCATGGGCCCGATCCTGGGTGGCTGGCTGATCGAGAACGCGAGCTGGCACTGGATCTTCCTGATCAACCTGCCGATCGGGTTGATCGCCGTCGCCTACGCAACGTGGGCCCTGCCGAAGGATCACACCGAGCCCTCCGAGATCCTCGACCTGCTCGGCGTCGCCCTGATGTCGCCGGGCCTGGCGCTGTTCCTGTTCGGGGTCTCCTCGATCCCGCAGAAGGGGACGATGGACTCCCCCCGGGTCTACCTCCCGATGACGATCGGGGTGGCACTGATGGCGCTCTTCGTGTGGCACTCGTTCCGCCCCAAGCACCCTCTGCTCGACCTGCGGCTGTTCAGCAACCGCAACCTGGCGACGGCCACGCTGACCATGTTCCTGTTCGCCGCCGCGTTCTTCGGCGGGCTACTGCTGGTACCGACCTACTTCCAGCAGATCCGGGGCGAGTCCACCCTGCACGCCGGTCTGCTGGTAGCGCCGCAGGGCATCGGGGCGATGCTCACCATGCCGATCGCCGGTGCCCTGGTGGACCGCATCCCGGTCGGCCGGATCGCGCCCTTCGGCCTGCTGCTGATCATCGGCGGGATGTTCTCGCTGACCCGGATCACCTCGACCACGTCCTACCCGGTGCTCATCGCCACGCTGTTCGTGATGGGCCTGGGCATGGGCGCCACCATGATGCCGATCATGACCTCGGCACTGAAGACGCTGACCTCCCACGAGGTGGCCCGCGGCTCGACGCTGATCAACATCGTGCAACAGATCGCCAGCTCCATCGGGGTCGCCACCATGTCGGTGATCCTCACCAACCACCTGAACGACGCCCCCACCGCCAAGTTGGCCATCGCCGCGCAGTACGACCCGGCGCTGGTCGACAAGCTCGGCGGGGCAGCGGGGATGGCGGCCGGACTGGCCGAGGCCGCGAAGGCGTTCGCGAGCACCTACTGGGTGGCGGCGTTCATGGTCGCGTTCACCCTGGTGCCGGCGCTGTTCCTGCCGCGCAAGCACGAGGAGTCCCACCTGCTCGACGATCTGGAGCCGGGCACCGAACCGCCGATGTTGCTCCACTGACCCACCCCGGGAGGTCTCGGGGCGGCGAGCCCTCGGCACATGATCGGCGATTCTGTGCTCTATCACTCCTTCCAAAGAGTTGGTCTCGCGCAGAACCGGCGATCACACTCGGGCTCATGCCGTTGCAGCAGGCGAGGTACCTGGCGAACTGGGAACTCGGCGAACTCGCCGGACCGGCGGCCGCGATCGACACCATCCGCGCCTTCACCACCGCGGCCTACGCCTTCGGGGCCGGGGCCCGCCGGATCTGGCTGGTGGACGACGTCGCCGAGGCCCTGGCCCTGCTCGCCGAGAATCCCACGTGGCTGGCCATGGGCGAGGACCACGGGCTGCGGCCGGACGGGTTCGCCCTGCCGAACTCGCCGGTGCTGGCCTGGCAGGCCGACCTGGAGGGGCGCGTCGTCGTCCAGCGGACGACGGCGGGCACCCGGGGCGCGGTCGCCGCTGCCACGGCCGACCCGCTGCTCTGCGCCTCCCTGGTGATCGCCTCGGCCACCGCCGCGATGCTGCGCGACGGCCCGGCGCCGACCTATGTGATCACGGGCCGGTCCCCCACAGACGCCCTGAGGGCCCATACAGGGCAGGAGGACCTGGCCACCGCCCGCTACATCGAGGGGCTGCGGCTCGGCTCGCCGCCGGGCAGCCCCACGGAACAGCAAACGGTGCAGGCCGTACTGACCTCGCCCGACGCACGCTTCACCGCCGGCCTCGGCGGCGACCATGTTCACCCGGACGACCTTGCCTACTGCGTCGACGTCGACCGGTTCGACTTCGCGCTGCGGGCCCGGTCGGGCCGGCACGGCCT
>CAYYCE010000298.1:0-4528 GCA_964469635.1 uncultured Kineosporiaceae bacterium | reverse complement strand
CGTGGCCGCCGTCGCCGACGTCCGCCGACTCAGGCGTGTGGGCCAGCAGCACCACCCGGCCCGGACGGTCGGCGTCGAGCCGATGGGCGATCTCACGGGCCACCGCGATGGCGTCCGGCCCCGGATAGGGCCCGTCGCCGATCACCACGACCTCCGCGGCCGACAGCGTCTCGGCCGAGACCCTGGGGGGCCACGATGTGGTGACCGGATGGGTCCGGGCCCGACCGGCCGGGGACGAGCCGGCCCGGGGCGGCTCGGTCGCGGCGGGATCGGGTCCCCTCGGAGCGGGGATGTGCTGCGCAGGGACGGCGGGGGTCGAGGCCGTCGGCTGAGTCATGCTTGCTTATCGGCCGTCCCCGCACCGGGCTTGATCGCCGTCAGATCGCAGCGCTCCCCCCTGCGGCGGGTGGATCCGGAGATCTCGCAGCGACTAGAACAGCTGATCCCGCTCCAGATCGAGCAGGAACTGCTTGCGACCCAGCCCGCCCCCGTAGCCGGTCAGCGACCCGTCGGCCCCGACCACCCGATGGCAGGGGACCACGATGGAGAGCGGGTTCGCCCCGTTGGCCAGTCCCACGGCGCGTGCGGCGGGCGAGGCCAGGCCCAACCGGCGCGCCACGTCGCCGTAGCTTGCCGTCTGTCCGTAAGGGATCGTGCGCAGCGTGTTCCACACCCGGTGCTGGAACGGGGTTCCCACCGGCGACAGCGGGATGTCGAAGGCGTGCCGGGCCCCCGCGAAGTACTCCGTGAGCTGGGTGGCCGCCTCCCGCAGCACGGGGTCCTCGGGATCCCGGTGCCCGTCGCGGACCCCGGCCACCCGCGCGTCGCCGCCGTCACGGTGCCCGTCGAAGAAGACGGCCGACAACCCCGCGCCGTCGCTGCCCAGCAGCAACGGCCCCACCGGACTATCCACCTGACGCCACCGCAGCATCACGGCCTCCACCTCGAGGCGATCACAGAACCTACTTATCATCCGCACCCTCAACTGACCACGGGCAATGGCCCGCCCACCTCGGCCGAACTGGCACGCTGGCTCCGTGGACACCTCTCGAATGGGCGAGGTGCTGCGGGCCGAGGTGCGGATCGACGACCTCGTCGAACGGGCGGGCCGCCGCGGCCGCCGCTCCGTCCGTTCCCGGGTCGCCCGGGTTCGGAGCAAGTCCTGGCAGATCGGTCAGGCGGCCGCCGCCGCCGGGCTCGCCTGGCTCGCCGCCAAGTACGTCCTCGGCCACCCGGCCCCCGTGTTCGCCCCGGTCGTGGCCGTGGTCTGCCTGGGGATGAGCTACCGGCAGCGGCTGCGCCGGGTCGCCGAGGTCACCGTCGGTGTGGCGGTGGGACTGTTGGTGGCCGACGCGTTCGTCTCGGTCGCCGGCCACGGCGCCTGGCAGATCACCGCCGTGGTCGCCGCGGCCATGGTCGTCGCCCTGCTCATGGACGCCGGCAACGCGCTGCTCATGCAGTCGGTGATCCAGAGCATCTTCGTGGTCGGCCTGGTGCAGACCACCTCGCCGCTCACCCGGTGGCTGGACGCGGTGGTCGGCGGCGGCGTGGCGCTGGTGGCGGCCGCCGTGGTGCCCTCGGCGCCGCTGCGCCGTCCCCGGGTGCAGGCCGCGGTCGTGGCCCGCACCGCCGGCCAGCTGATGCGTGGGTGCGCGGCCGCGGCCCGGGCGGCGGACGTCGAGGCCGCGGCCGCCGTCCTGGCCCGTGCCCGGCGCACCGACGGCCTGGTCCGCGAACTGCAGACCGCCGCCGACGAGGGGATGGACGTCATCGCGTCCTCGCCGTTCGCGCGCAACCACACCCGGCACGTGCGCCGGGTCGCCCACCTGATCGACCCGCTGGCCCGGGGACTGCTGGGGACCCGGGTGCTGGCCCGCCGGATCGTGGTGGCGACCTCCTCCGGCGACCCGGTGCCGGCGTCCTACCTGGCCGCGGTGGAGCAGCTCGCCGACGCGGTGGAGGTGATGGCCCAGGTGCTGGGCGACAACTCCTCGCCCGAGAACGCCCGGCCGGTGCTGCTGGCCACCGCCCGGGCGACCGGCGAGCTGGAGCGGACCGGCCGGCTGTCGACGGACGTGGTGCTGGCCCAGATCCGCACGATCATCGTCGACCTGCTGCAGGTCGCGGGCATGTCGGTGGACGAGGCCGTCGCCGCCCTGCCCCGGGAGAGCACCACCGGTCCGTGAGCCTCCGGGCTCCTCGGGTGCCGGACAATTCGGTTGCTCCCGGCCGCGACCGCGGGCACGCTCGGGATGTCCCCCCGTGACCGTGTGCCGATCTGTGTCGGAGTCTCGCCGTGCGCCTGGTTCGAGATCTGTGGGCCACCTCGCCGCGGCGGGTGGCCCTTCTCGGCGTGCTCGTGGTGCTGGCGGCGATCGGGCAGGCCGTGGCGGCGCCGTTGGCCGGGCACGTGCTCACCCGGCGCTCGGGCCTGGCTCTGCTGGGCCTGGCCGCCGCCCTGGTCACCAAGGTGGTGGCCGAGGTCGCCATGGGCCTGATCGCGGCTGGGCTGACCGCGGACTGGTCCGCCGACGTCCGGCGGCGGCTGGCCGTCATCGCCTTCGGGCAGGATCTGCCGACCCTGGAGACCACCCCCGTCGGGGAGTTGCTGGACCGGATCGACGGCGACGTCCACCAGGTCGCCTCGGAGGTGCGCGGCGCGGGGATCCACATCGTGCAGGCGATGTCGATGAGCGTGGCCGCCGCCGTCACCGCCTTCGTCGTGTGGTGGCCGGCCGGGCTCGGCATGGTGCTGTCGCTGGCGACGCTCGCGGTGGCGCTGCGCGGCCGCGTGGGACGGATCTCGACCGCCCGGATGGCCGAGGAAGAGGCCTGGTCGGCGCTGGCCGCCGTGATGGAGGAGTCGATCCACGGCCAGGACGACGTGCGCACCAACCTGGGCCGACCGTACGTGCTGCGGCTGGTCGCCGATCGGGCCAGCGCCGTGCTCCGTCTCGGACGGCGGGTCTGGCGGCTGTCCGCGCAGGTGACCGTGACCGCCGCGGCGGTGACCAGAGTGGCGATCGCCGCGGTCGTGGCCGGCGGCACCTGGGCCCTGCTCACCGATCGCGTGGATGCCGCGCAATTGACCGCGATCTGGTTGTTGGCCGTCACCTTCGGCGTCACGATCGAGCGCACCACGCACATGATCCCCGAGCTGCAGAACGCCCTCGGCGCCTGGGGCCGGGTCCGACTGCTGGCCGATTCCCCCCAGGAACCCGTTGCCGGGAAACCGATCTTGGACGGCGATCTGGAGATCCGCGACCTCACGTTCTGCTATCCGGGTCGCACCGCCCCGGCACTGCGGGACGTGAGGCTGACGTTCCGCCGGGGTCGGTCCTACGCGGTGATCGGGCGCACCGGATCGGGCAAGTCCACTCTGACGAAGATGGTGATCCGCGGCGTCGACGTGCCCCGGGGCACGGTGTTCCTGGGCGGGGTCGACATTCTCGACCTGGACCTGGAGGCGTTGCGCCGCTGGGTGGCCGTGGTGCCGCAGCGCACGGAGATCCTGGCCGGGACCTTGGCCGAGAACGTCGCCCTGTTCGAACCCGACCTGCTACCGGCGGCCGAACGGGCGCTGGCCACGCTGGGGTCGACGGACTGGGTGGCCGGGCTGCCCGAGGGGATCCACACCCGGCTCGGCGAGGGTGGCCACGTGCTGTCGGCCGGCCAGGAGCAACTCGTCGCCTTCGCCCGCATCCTGGTGCGCGACCCGCAGGTGGTGATCCTCGACGAGGCCACCGCCCGGCTCGACCCGGTGACCGAGTCCCGGGTGCACGAGGCCACCGAGCGGCTGTTCGCGGGCCGCATCGGGATCCTCGTCGCCCACCGGCTGTCATCGGTGCAGCAGTGCGACGAGGTGGTCGTGCTGGCCGACGGAGTGGTGCTGGAGTCGGGAGAACTGAGCCGGTCGCGACGGTTCGCGCGGCTGCTGGCCGCCGGTCGGCTCGAGAACCGCGACGTCACGACGGATGCCGGGTCGGACGGCGGGTCCGACGGCGGGTCGGGCGGCGGGTCCGACGGCGGGTCGGGCGGCGGGTCCGACGGCGGCGGCTCCGCGGCGCCCCGGGCCACCCCCGACCGCGCCGCCCCCGACCGCGCCGAGGCGCCGACGCTGCCCGCGCCGCCGCCGGCCCGAACCCTGCGCGAGGTGCTGCGGCTGGCGACCAACGACCCCCGGTACGGCCTGGCCTCGCTCGCGGTGTTCATCCCGGCGATGCTGCTCGGCCTGGAGGGCAGCGTTCTGGCGTGGCTGTGGACCCGGCTCGTGGACGGGGTGGGCAGCCCCGTGCCGCCCGCCGTCGCGCTGGTCGCGGGGCTTCTGGTGGCGGTGCCGCTGCCCTATCTCACCGGTCGTTGGTTCCCGGAGTGGTGGGTGCGGCAGATGCTGCGGATCGGCCTGCGCCTGGTGCACGGCCAGACCGGGCCGCGTCGGGTGAGCGCCCACACCCCGGCCGAGGTGGTCGCCCAGGGCGGCGACACCGAACGGGTGGTCTTCCTGGCGGACAACCTGATCGACCAGTGG
>CAYYCE010000297.1:0-4543 GCA_964469635.1 uncultured Kineosporiaceae bacterium | reverse complement strand
GTGACCGTGACGAAGGCAGTGACCTGACCCATGACGTATCGGAGTTCGGTGAGCGACTACTACGAGGTTCTCGGTGTCTCCCGCGACGAGACCGCCGAGGAGATCAAAAAGGCCTACCGGAAACTGGCCCGGCAGCTGCATCCCGACGTCAACTCGGGGCCCGAGGCCGAGGAACGGTTCAAGGAGGTCGGGCGGGCCTACGATGTCCTGTCCAACCCGGAGAAGCGCCAGATGTACGACCTCGGCGGCCAGCCCGAGGGCAGCGGTGGCGGGTTCGGTCCCGGCTTCGGTTTCAGCGACATCTTCGAGACCTTCTTCGGTGCGTCGGCGGGCGGCGGCGGCCGCGGTCCGGTGCCTCGGCAGCGCCGCGGCCAGGACGCCCTGGTCCGGGTCGAGATCGACCTGGCGGACGCCGTCTTCGGCGGCGAGCGTGAACTCCAGGTCGACACCGCGGTGGTGTGCCCGTCCTGCAGAGGGTCCTGCTGCCAGCCCGGCACGCATCCGACCACCTGCTCCACTTGCAAGGGCCGCGGCCAGATCCAGCGGGTGGCGCGCTCGTTCCTGGGCCAGGTGATGACCCAGCAGGCCTGCATGACCTGCCACGGCTACGGCACGGTCATCGCCTCGCCCTGCCTGGAGTGCTCAGGCGAGGGTCGGGTCCGCACCCGGCGCACGCTGAAGATCAAGATCCCGGCCGGCGTCGACACCGGAACCCGGATCCAGCACACCGGCCAGGGCGAGGTCGGCCCCGGCGGCGGGCCGCAGGGCGACCTGTACGTCGAGGTGGTGGAACGGCCCCACCCCACCTTCAGCCGGAGCGGCGACGACATCCACTGCACCGTGGAACTGCCGATGACCGCGGCGGCCCTGGGGACCACGGTCGAACTCGACACCTTCGACGGCCCGCAGACCCTCGACATCGCCCCGGGCACCCAGGCCGGTGAGGTGACCGTGTTGCGCGGGCTGGGCGTGACCCATCTGCGCGGGTCCGGTCGCGGCGACCTCGCGGTCCACCTGGCCGTCCTCACCCCGACCAAGCTCGGCGAGGAACAGGAGGGGCTGCTGCGCCAGCTGGCCGCCCTGCGCGGGGAGGAGCGGCCGAACGCCCGCGTCTCCGCCGTCCAGCAGGGCGTCTTCTCCAAGCTGCGCGACCGTTTCGCCGGGCGCTGACGGATCGGTGTCGGTCGGATGACCGCGCCGCTGTACCTGGTCGAGGCGGGCCGGCTCGACGCCGCGGCCGCCGGGACGAGCCTGGTCCTGGACGGTGACGAGGGCCGGCACGCGGCTACGGTGCGACGAACCCGGTCCGGGGAACGGGTGGACGTCGCCGACGGCGCCGGCCGGATCGCCCGCTGTCTGGTGCGCTCCGTGGGCCTCGGCCGACTCGACCTGGTCGTCCAGGTCGTCGAGTCCCAGCCGTCGCCGTCGCCGTCCCTGGTGTTGGTCCAGGCACTGGCCAAGGGCGGCCGGGACGAGTCGGCGATCGAGACCGCCACCGAGCTGGGGGTCGACCGGGTGGTGCCCTGGCAGGCCGGCCGCAGCGTCGTCGTCTGGACCGGGGATCGGCGGCGCCGGGCCCACGGCAAGTGGCTGGGGGCGGTCCGAGCGGCGGCCAAGCAGTCCCGCCGGGCGCTGGTCCCCGAGGTCGCCCCCGCGGTGACCACGGCAGAGCTGGCTCGGTCCGCGGCCGAGGGAGCGGCCCGCGAACCGGTGGCGGACCTCGTGCTCGTGCTGCACGAGGCGGCCGAGACGCCGCTGACCGGCGTGGAGATCCCCCCCAGGACGGCGCGGGTATGGGTCGTGGTCGGCCCCGAGGGCGGCATCGATCCCGGTGAGCTCGAGGTCCTGGCGACGGCCGGGGCCCGCGCCGTCCGGTTGGGACCGCACGTGCTGCGCTCCTCATCGGCGGGTCCGGCCGCGCTGGCGGTGCTCGCCGGCCGACTCGGCCGCTGGGACTGAGGAAGCCGGCCCCTACCGGACGATGACCGTCTTGGTCGCCGACCAGCCCGGCGACCCGCCGGACGCGGTGACCTCGAACAGATAGGACCCCGGGCCCGGGAAGGTCAGCTCGGCCCGCCACTCCACCCGCGTCGGGGTGGGTGCGTCCGGTGCGTCCGCGGTGGTGGCGTCGGAGGACACCGGGGAGAGCTCCAGGCCCTGCCCGGTGGCGATCGTGCCGTCGCCGTCGGTGCGGCGGAGCCGCCAGTGCACGGGCAGCGCCGCGCGGGCCGCGTCGCCGATGACGGTGAGCGTGCCGACCCGCACCGTCTGGCCGTCGGTCAGTGAGTTCACCCAGACCTCGGCCCGCGGATCCGCCTCCCCGGTGACCCGCTGGAAGGGACCGTCCAGGGACACCTGCCCGAACATGCTCCCCGGACCGCCCGTGTTCCCCGCGGCGTCGGTGACGACGATCCGCACCGGGGCGGACTCCTGGGCGGTGGCGGTGGCCGTCCACACCAGTTGGTCGACGGCGAGCGTGGCCAGCTCCGGATCGATCACCTGGGCGCCGGCCAGGGTGGTGTCGGTCAGACGGGCGTCCAGCGACACCGTGATCCCCGTCGCCGTGGCCTCGGCGCCGACGAGGTCGGCGAGCCCCGCCGGCGACCGGTCGGTGATGTCCTGTCGCCGCCAGACGCTGGTGTCGTCGGGGTCGATGGCCCGGCCCGAGACGGCCCGGCGCAACGCCTCGTCCAGCCGGTCGCGGGGATCGGTGAGCGTGGTGGGCTCGAACTCGCGGACCAGTGCCCAGCGGCCGTCCTGCTCGGCCACGAAGTACACCGGCAATGGGCCGGCGGCCGGGACGGGGGCGGCGGCGCCCCCGTCCCCGCGGCCGGGCAGCAGGCTGGGGATCGCCAGGGCGAGCAGCGCCACCGCCGCGGCCGCCGCCAGCGCGGGCAGCCACAGACCCCGGCGCGGGGACGGCCACCACGCGGTGATGCGGCGCCGCGGCCGATCGGCGATGCGCTCACGGATGCGCTGCAGGCCGTCCGCCGGAGGGTGGACGGCGCCCGCCTCGCGGGCCAGCGCCGCCCGCAGCCGCAGCTCGAGGTCGGTGGGGACCTCGTCGCGACGTTCAGTCATGATCGGCCTCCATCCTCCGGCGCAGCGCGGACATCCCGCGGTGGGCGTGGCTCTTCACCGCGCCCCGGGTCAGGCCCAGCGTGGCGGCGATGTCGGCCTCCGACATGCCGGAGTAGTAGCGCAGCACGAGGACCTCCTGCTGGCGTCGCGAGAGCGTGCGCAGCGCGGCCATGACCCGCGCGTCCTCGCTGGCCTGCACCGCCAGCTCCTCGGGACCGGCCGGTTCCGGCGGCGCCGGCTGCCGACGACGTTCCACGACGACGCGATGACGCAGCGCCGAACGGGCGCCGTTGACCACGCTGGTGCGCAGGTAGGCGTGGGCCGCGGCCCGGTCGTGGAGGGTGTCGAACCTGCGGTGCAGCGCCACGAAGGCGTCCTGCACGATCTCCTCGGCGACCGAGGGATCCCGGGTGAGCAGCGCGGCCAGCCTGACCAGGCCGTTCCAATGCGCGTGGTAGAGGACCGCGATCGCCTCGTCGGCGTCCTGGGGGAGGTCCAGGGCGTGGTCGGGATCGGTGCCGAACACCGGACCCGTCACGTGGCTCTCTCCGATCGTCGCGGCGGTCACGTCCCCCTGACGCGCGGGCGCGGCCATCGGTTGACACTAGGCTCGCGCCATGGTGGAGCGTAACGAGTGCCTGTTCTGCAGGGTCGCTGACGGCGAGATCCCGGCCACGGTGGTCCACGCGGACGATCGGCTGATCGCGTTCCGGGACATCACCCCGGTCGCGCCGACCCACGTCCTGGTGATCCCCCGAACCCACTACGAGAACGTCACGGAGTTGGCGGCGGCCGGCGACGGGACCCTCGCGGCCCTGGTGACGCTCGGCGACCGGATCTCGCGGCAGGAGGGGCACGGCGGCAGCTTCCGGCTGGTGTTCAACACCGGCGCGGACGTGGGACAGAGCGTCTTCCACGCGCACGGTCACGTCCTGGCGGGGCGGGACTTCGCGTGGCCGCCCGGATAGCCGCCCCGATAACATGGCCTCCAGCATGAACGATCCCAGTGGCCGTGATTCGGGCGACCCGACCGCCGTCCATCGCATCGTCGTCCCTGCGCAGGTGCCCATGGTGGCGTTGTTGGGTGCCCGGGACGAGATCCTGATCGCGCTCGAACGGGCCTTCCCGCGGGCCGACATCCACGCCCGCGGCAACGAGATCACCGTCACCGGACGTCACGGCGACGTGGCGCTCATCGAACGGCTGATCGACGAGCTGATCACGGTCGTGGCGGCCGGTCAGCCGCTGACCGGTGACGCCGTCGACCGGTCGCTGGCGATGCTGCGGCAGCAGACCACCGAGCGTCCCGCCGATGTGCTCACCCTTGACGTCCTCTCGAGCCGGGGACGCACCATCCGCCCCAAGACGTTGAACCAGAAGCGGTACGTCGACGCCATCGACGAACACACCGTCGTGTTCGGAATCGGCCCGGCCGGCACCGGCAAGACCTACCTGGCCATGG
>CAYYCE010000296.1:1488-4543 GCA_964469635.1 uncultured Kineosporiaceae bacterium | reverse complement strand
GTCGTTTCGGCAACCCCGTCGAGGTGTTCCCGGCCGTCTCCGGGGCGGCGGCGGCCCGGAGGTTGGTCGCGACCCAGCGTTGGTCGCCGAGGCTGGCCCACCGGTTGCCCACGGGTTGCCCGGGGGCGCGGTAAGGCTCCATGGGAGTCGCTTCCGGTTCGGCCGTGGCGGGGACCGGGATCCCATGGCCACTCACCGTTCCGTCGCGCAGGTCGATGACCTGGGCCGGTTCGCTGGCCCGCGGGGTCGAGGCCGTGCGATCGTCGGCGAACCAGACCGAGATCGAGTCGAAGATCGGGGTGTGGGCCCGCTCGGCCGGCGAGGGCGGTGCGCCGAGCAACTGCACCTCGGACTCGGCCGGGATGTACCGCTGGGAGGCCTCCTCCGCGGCGGCGCGGGCGGCCAACTCGAACGGTGACACGGTGTCGGAGTCGTCCGAGGCCGCCGGGTCCGTGGAGTCCTGCGTCACGTCGGTGGACGTGGATGCCTCGACCGCCTCGCTCTCCCCGGCGTCGGCGGCGGCCTGTGGGGTCCCCGGCAGGAACGGCTCGGCCTGGGCGGCTTGCGCGGCGCCTGCGTCGTCGTCGGCTGCCATCGATTCGGCGGCCATCGATTCGGCGGCCATCGATTCGGCGGCCTCCGCCGGGCCCGTGGCCGGGGTGGCGAAGAGTCCGCTGTCCGGCAGCGGCACCGTCGGACGGGCGCGGGCCGACGCGGCCCCGGCGATGGCCGCGGTCGCCGACGGACCCAGCGGTGGACCGCCGCCGGGCTGCCCCGGGGCCCGGACTGGCAACGGTCGCGCGCCGGGCCTGTGGCCGGGGGCGGACGTCGGCAGCCCGAGACCGTCGAAGGGGATCCTGCGGACGCTGGGTGATTCGAACGGAGCGGATGAGGCTGTGCTCGAGGACCCGAAGGGGGATTCGTGGGTGCTGAACGGGACGGCGGGGCTTGCGGTGGCCCCCGGTTCGCGCCGCGGCAGCCCACCCGGGATCTCGGGAGCGTGCTCCGGCGCCGCCGCGCCCGGTGCCGGATTCGACGGGGTCTCGCCGCCGGCCGGCCAGGGGGCGTTCGGGTCGGATCGCGGCGGGGTGCCGGCCCCCAGCGGGTTGCCGGCCAGGGACGCCCCGGGACGGCGCGAGGGCAGGCCGGAGTCGGTCGGGGAACCGGTCGGCCCCGCTCCCGCGGCGGCGGGCGCCTGCGGCGCGGCGGGCATGGTCGGTTCCGAGGCGGCGGACGGCGCCGCGGGCCGGGGGCCGCCGGTGGTCCGGAACGGGTCCAGCGGGCCCATGGGCCGGGGCAGCCCGCCCATCGGGGTTCCGGCGGCGCTGTGCTGCGCGGGCAGTCGCGGGCCGTCGAGCGCCTGGGCCAGCGGAGCGGCGGCCGACGGCGGCGGGGCGATGGTGTCGAGCGGACCGGTGGGGGCTCCGAGTACGAGCGGACGGGGAACGAGGACCTCTGCAAGCGTCCCGGCGGCCTGCGGCCGGGACGCCAGCCGGACGCTGAAGCCGCCCCGCTGGGCCAGGCGCGCCACCACGTACAGACCCATCCGGGAGGGGACCTGGGTGTCGATGGTGCCCGGCATGGCGAGGCGGGCGTTGAGGTCGGCCAGTTCGGCGGGGGGGATGCCGACGCCGGAGTCGGTGACCTCCAGACGCAGCCCGCCTTCGGGCGGGAATGCGGCCGCCAGCACGATCGGGCTGGTGGGCGGGGAGTACATGGCGGCGTTGTCGAGCAGTTCGGCCAGCAGGTGGATCAGCCCGCCGGCCGCGGCGCCGGCCACCGAGGCACCCGACAGTGGCTGCAGCCGCACCCGTTCGTACTGCTCCATCTCGGAGGTGGCGGCGCGGAACACGTCGGCGATCGGCACGGGCGCGGCGCTCCGGGTGCGCATCGCGGACCCGGCCAGGACCAGCAGGTTGTCGTTGTAGCGGCGCATCCGGGCGGCGAGGTGGTCCAGGCGGAACAGGTTGCGCAGCTGCTCGGGGTCCTCCTCGGTGCTCTCGAGCTCGTCGATGATCGCGAGCTGCTTCTCCACCATGGCCTGGCTGCGCCGGGACATGCTGACGAACGCCTCGTCCAGCGACTGCCGCAACCGCACCTGCGAGGTCGCCAGCCGGATCGCCTCGCCGGTCAGCCCGTCGAGCGCCTGGGCGACCTCGCGGGTCTCGGGCCCGACCCTGGCGTCGTCCCGCAGGACCGGCGGCACCGCCACCACGGCCTCGGGGCCCTCGCGCTCGATCTGGCGCACCGCCGCGGGCAGCCGGACGGTGGCCGAGTCGACGGCGCCGCCGCGCAACCGGCGCATGGGGACGGTGATCGTCCGGGCCAGCGCCGAGACCAGCAGGAAGACCAGCACCAGGCTGGCCAGGCCGAGAGCGGTCAGGAAGACCAGGCGCAGCAGAGCCGAGCGGGCCTCGCTGCTGGTCTGGTCCTTGAGCTCGGCGGAGGTGCTGGCGACGAGCTGGTCGATCAGGTCGAGCCGCTGGGTCGCCGTCCTGGAGAACTCGGCCGCGGCCGCCTCGGCCCGCCGCTTCTCGGCTGGGGTGAGGGCGGTCTTGCCCTGGCCGGCCATCACGATCTTGAGAGCCTCGGCACGGGCTCCGGTGAGAGCGGCGTCCAAGGTGCGGATCTGGGCGATCTGGTGCTGCTGATCGGCGGTGCCCCGGCTGTAGGCCTGCTGCAGCAGCGCCAGCTGACCGGCCGCGCTCTCCTCGATGTCGGTCAGCTTGGTGTCGGCTGCCGCGGTACTCCGCAGCGCCTGGGTGACCAGATACGTCTCGGTCGAGGCCTGCCCATCAGCGGCGGCGACCGCGCTGAGCACCGACGTGGTGTCGACGCTGCGTGGGCTGGGGGATCGAGTGCCGATCTCGGTCGCCAACGAGGCGGACAGCAGCCGGGCCGGGCCGAAGTAGCCCTCGTAGGCCAGCGCGATGTCGTTCTCGTTGGCCTGCGCGCTGTCCTCGAGCTCGCGGAGTGCGGGCATGTCCTTCTGCACGGACTTGATGCCCTGGATCCGGGTGTCGGTCTCGGGGAGCCAGCCCTTGGACGGCGGGTC
>CAYYCE010000296.1:0-1478 GCA_964469635.1 uncultured Kineosporiaceae bacterium | reverse complement strand
GGCGCGGAACATCTCGCGTGGGCTCACCCGGCTGCCGCGATAGCCGAAGGTCATCGCCCCGTCGGTGGCGCTGCGCAGCTCGGGCAGGGAGCCCTTGGCTGTCGCGTCACCCCCCTTCGCCGCGACGGCGGCCTGGAGTTCTGCGTTGGCCACCGTGAGCAGGTGGTTCGCCGAGACCAGGGCACCCGCCGCGACGTCGGCCTGCTGGGCCTGACGCCAGGTACCGAAGGACTGGGTGACCAGGGCCCCGACGAGGCCGATGACCAGGGCGGTCGGGAGGGCGACCAGGGCCGTGAGCTTGCGGCGGATGGGCCAGGTCGCGGGTCCGCCCGCGCGTCTGACCGGATCGCTCGGCGCGGGCGCGTTCGGCTGCTCGGCGATCGCCGAACCGTGACGGGCCACCGGGTCCTCCCGCGTACTGTCGATGTTTCGTGAACCTGGGAACCCCGGAGACTGCGTCTCACCAATACTGCTGGACACGACCGAGGGGCGCCAGGATCGATCGTTGATGGTGTCAGACCTATGTGGGTCGACGCTACGTCGCGCGAGCCCCCGGCGACACCATGTATGACCAATAGTGCCGCCAAACGTCGCGACGACCCAACTTCGTGTAGCGATTGGTCACAATGGGTGGCCGTGACGATGTGACGACTGCCATGTTCGGATGGCGTTCCGGGGCCGCCGTGGCGCTGCCTGCCATGGTGCGGTTTGCGCCGCGGTTTGTCGATGCCGACCGAGCTCGGGTTACCGTCATGGCGTTCCGCGTCCGTCCCACTACCCTTCGACCCGATTCCCCGAGGGTCACCCGCTCAGCTCGGAAAGGCACAGCGTGGCCATCACCAAGGCCCCAACCGGCCGCAGGCTCGTGATCGTCGAGTCGCCGGCCAAGGCGCGCACTCTCGCCGGCTTCCTCGGCTCGGACTTCGAGGTCGAGGCGAGCGTGGGGCACATCCGCGACCTGCCGCAGCCGAGCGAGCTCCCCGCGGACATGAAGAAGGGGCCCTACGGCAAGTTCGCCGTGGACGTCGAGAACGGCTTCGACGCCTACTACGTGGTGGACGCCGACAAGAAGAAGAAGGTCTCCGAGCTCAAGCGCGCCCTGAAGGATGCGGACGAGCTCTACCTGGCGACGGATGAGGACCGCGAGGGCGAGGCCATCGCCTGGCACCTGCTCGAGGTGCTCCAGCCGAAGGTTCCGGTCCGTCGAATGGTCTTCCACGAGATCACCCGCGAGGCGATCCAGCGGGCGTTGCAGGACACCCGCGACCTCGACGAGCGGTTGGTCGACGCCCAGGAGACTCGCCGGATCCTGGACCGGCTCTACGGCTACGAGGTCTCCCCGGTGCTGTGGCGCAAGGTTCGGGCGGGCCTGTCGGCGGGCCGGGTGCAGTCGGTCGCCACGCGCATGGTGGTCGAGCGGGAGCGGGAGCGGATGGCCTTCCGCTCGGCGTCCTACTGGGACCTGACCGGCAGCTTCG
>CAYYCE010000295.1:0-4555 GCA_964469635.1 uncultured Kineosporiaceae bacterium | reverse complement strand
CACAAGGTCAACCCGATCCGGTTCGAGAACGCCGAGGCCAACCTCGAGGTGAGCACCGCCCTGCTCGACGTCCTCGCCTCCACCCTGGTCACCTCGCGGCTGCAGCGCGACCTCAGCGACTCCTCGATGCAGCGCAACATCGGGACGGCGCTGGGCCACTCGCTGCTGGCGATCGACAACGTCCACCGCGGCCTCGCCGGGCTCGACGTGGACGGCGAGGCGCTCGCCTACGACCTCGATGCGACCTGGGAGGTGCTCGGCGAGGCGGTGCAGTCGGTGATGCGGGTGCACGGGCTGCCCGAGCCCTACGAGCGGCTCAAGGAACTCACCCGCGGACGGCGCGTGAACGCCTCGTCGATGCGGGAGTTCGTGCTCGGCCTGGGCCTGCCGCCCGAGGCGGCGAAGCGACTGTTGGAGCTGACTCCCGCGACCTACACCGGGCTGGCCTCCTCGCTGGTGGCATACCTGGACTGACAGCGACCCCACGAGGCCGCCTCGTAGACGGCGATCACCAGGGAACAGACGGGGTTGCCGTGGCACCAGGCCCCGGCCACCGCCAGGTCACGGTGGGGAAAGCTGACCCCTCGGTTGGCGCACAGGCCGTCCAGCGAGGCCCGCACCAGCCGGCGCAGTCCCGGCTCGTCGTCCGCGTGGTGTTCGACCAGCAGTCCCCGGCCGCACTCGTCCTGCACCCAGCCGATGCCGGCCCACGCCTGGGTGCCGGGCTCGGTGGCACGGCCTCGCGCCATCACGCAGTACAGCCGGTCGCCCCAGTCGCCCGGCACCTCCTCGATCCGGCCGCACCGGTCCACCCTGCTGCCCGGCGGCAGTACCGAACTGAGCCGGATCAGGTTCCGGTCGGCCACGCCGGCGGCCACCAGGGCCGCGTCGAAGGCGGCGAGCTCGGTGGGGCCCCGCCCGACGGCCGCCGCAAGCCGGATCCGCATCACTGCCCTTCCCGTCCCGCGATGCCCCGACACCGGCCCAGTACCGGATCTGTCAGTACCGGATCTGCAGGTCGACGCAGGTGGCCAGGTCGTAGTCGTCGGCCCAGGTCCCGGTGATGCAGTGGTTGCTGCCCTCGCCGCCGTCGAGCGTGTTCACGACCTGGGGCCCGTTCGGCTGCGCGTCGATGCCGACGGAGTCGTAGCCGAACAACCAGTCGTCGCCCTTGTTGCCGTACAGCGAGTCCGATCCCTGGTCGCCGAACAGGGTGTCGTCGTCCTCGTTGCCCAGGATCAGATCGTCGCCGCCGCTGCCGTCGGCGCAGTCATCACCCGGGCCGCCGAAGATCACGTCGTCGCCGGGACCCCCGATCAGGACGTCGTCACCGCCCAAGCCGTAGATCCAGTCGTTGCCCCCGTACCCGACGACGATGTCGGGGCCCGGGGTGCCGACCAGGACATTGGCGCCGGCGTCCCCCTCGATCACGGTGTACCCGGGGTAGGGGTCGGTGAGCCCCATGGTCGCCTGGCAGCCCTGGGTGGGCTCCGGCGGCTGGGCCCAGGCCGCACCGGACAGCACCGGTACGGCGGCGAGGGACAGTCCCACGGCGATGAGCAGGGTTGTCGTGCGTCGGGCCTTCATGGCACTCCTCCTGACGAACCACGCGATTGCGGTGGTGAGCAGCGTGCCCGGGGCCCGTCAGCATGGCGTCACAACGCCCGCCAGGCGGCTGATCAACAAGGCAACGGGGCGGTCAGGGACGGCGGCGCAGCACCTCGTGGCCGGGCGTCGGGGCGTCGATCGACCGCATCGCCGCGGTCCACCGGTCGAAGGCGCGGCGCGCTTCGCCGTGCCGACCCGCCGCCACCAGCACGTCGACGAGCGAGCGGTAGGCCGACTCGTCCAGGGGGTCGGCGGCCAGCAGCCGGACCAGCCGACCGACGGCCTGGTCGTCGTCCCCCGACTGGCGGGCCAGCTCGGCGGCCACTCGGACCGAACGCAGCCAGGCGGCTCGGGTCTCCTCCCGCAAGGCATCCGCCCAGTCCTCGTAGGGCTCGTCGTCGAAGGCGTCCCCGACGTAGGCGGTATCGATGTCGGCCAGCAGTTCCCGGGCGGCCCCGGCCTGGCCCGACCGAGCCAGCACGACCGCGTGGGCGGTGTCGCGCACCAGTTCCTCGGCATCGACGACGACGTGTTCGCGCACCAGGGACAGACCCAGCTGATCGGCCCGGATGAAGTGGTCGGCCGGGTATGCCTTGCCGGGATCGAGGACCGACCGGACGACGGACAGCAGCACCGAGAGCCGGTGGGCCGTCCGCTGCGGCTCATCGTCCGGCCAGAGCAGTTCGCAGATCTCGCCCCGCGGCACCGGGCGACCCCGGCGCGCCACAAGGATCTTGACCAGGGTCCGCGCCTGCCGGGATCGCCACGCCGTGAGCGGGACGACCCGCCCCGCGGCAGTCACCTCGAAGCCACCCAGCACCTGGACCCGCAGCGACGCGGCACCGTCGGAGGGCAGCACCGGCCCGCCGTCCACCGAGCGGACCCCGAGCTCCAACAACCGCCGGCCCGCCTCGCGGGCCGCAACCCGATCGGCGGCGCCGGCCCCCGGCAGCCGGCCGAGCAGGACCGCCAGGCGGTCCACGGCCGGTTGGGCGCCGGCACGCTGCCACAGGGCCGAGGCCTCGGCCATCGCCGCACGGGCCGCCTGCGGGGTCGGCGCGGTCCCGGCCGCCAGCTCCAGAGCCTCGGCCAGGGCCGGCACCAGCCGTGCGCTGCGGGCCAGCCGGACCGCCGCGTCGGCCCGATCGCGCGCCAGGGTGCGGTCCCCCTCCGCCAGCGCCACCCAGCCTCGCGTGACGAGCGCCGAGGGCCGCATCTCCTCGGGGGCCGCGGCCACGGCCTCCTCGGCCAGCCTCCGGGCGGCCTCGAGGTCCGGTTCGGCCCCCTCGACCAGCAGCCGGCTCAACCCGCACAACGCCGGAACCAGGACCTGGGTGTCCCCCGTCGGCCGGGCCGCCTCGACCGCCTCCTCGAAGGCCATCCTGCCCTGCTCGCGCAGCCCGAGGATGCGCCGGATCTCGCCGAGCCCCCGCAGCCCGGCACCGGCCCGGACGAGACCCGCGCGCCCCGCCAGCCGCACCGTCCGCTCGAAGGCGTACTCGGCCTCGGGGTAACGGCCCAGCCGGAGCAGTGCCTCGGCCACGTTGTGGGTGGCCACCTGGAGCAGACCCGGCGGAGCCCCCTGTTCGGCCGCGGCCTGGGCGCGCAGGGCCACCTCCAGGGCGTCGACGTACTGGGCCGAGGCCAGCAGGTGGTCGCCCTGGTTCAGCAGGGCGCGGGTGAGCTGGACGACGTCCCCGGCGGTCTCGGCCGCCTCCATCGCCAACCGCAGGTGGTGTTCCCGATCGGAGCCGAGTTCACCGAGGGCCAGGGCGACGTAGGCGGCGGCCCGGCACCGGTCGTCGCCGACCCGCTCGGCCAGCATCAGGGCCTGCCGGGCCGCATCGCGGGAGGCGGTGACGTCCCCGAGGGCGAACAGGGTGCCGGCCCGGCAGGCCAGCAGCATCACCTCGTCGACGGTACCGACGGTCGTGCCGACGGTCGTGCCGGCCGCCTCGCAGGCGGTCAGGGCCCCCGGATAGTCCGCTCGCATGTACCGGACCATCGCCACCCGCCACGCCAGGCCCGGCGGCCACACCCCGGGCGAGGCGACTGCCGCCACCAGGGGCGCGAAGGCGCGATCGGCCCCCTCCGCGTCACCGGCCATCCGGCGGGCGTCCCCGAGCATCAGCCGCAACCGCTCGTCCACCTGCGCGGAGGGCAGGGACTCCACCAGGTCGACCACGTCGCTCGCGCCCCCACCGGCGAGCATCGCCTCCCCGCGCTCGGCCAACAGGGCGGCGAGGCGATCGAGTTCCCCCGCCGCCGACAGCATCTTCGCCGCCCACACCGGCAGGCCGTGATCGGCGTACCACTGCGCCGCGGCCAGCGACCGGTCGCGGCGCACGGGTCGCAGGTCGTGGCCCAGGGCCCGCGCCACGACCGGGACCACGCTCCACAGCGGACCCGAGCCGGTCGGTCGCCGTCCGGAGGACCGGGTCAGCACCCCGATGCGCGCCAGCTCGTCGACGGCGCTCCCGAGGTCGTCCTTGCCGCCGGGCTGTTCGGTGGGCAGTTCGGTGGGCAGTTCCGCGTTCAGCGGGCCGACGTCCATGGCCAGGTCGAGGACGGCGAGCATCAGGGGCGACAGGTCGGACAGCACCTGCTCGCGGAGCCAGGTGGCCAGAGCACCGTCGCGCGCGGCCAGGGCCGGTACCAGGTCGCCCGTGTGGTCGCCGAGACGGCGCAGGGTGTCACCGGCGAGGTGGACCAGCGCCGGCCACCCCGCCGTGAACTCGTGGACGACGTCCGCCAGGTCGGCATCCGTGATGCCGTGCTCCTCGCGCAGCACCCGGACGGTGGCCTGGACCGGCAGCGCCAGATCGGTGGCATCGCGTTCGCGGATCGCGCGGCGGAGTCCGGCGAGAGCGGATCGGCTCACCGGCGACCGGGAGGCGAGGACCAACCGCACCGATCCCGGCAGCGTGGCCAGCACGTCGACCAGCAC
>CAYYCE010000294.1:0-4574 GCA_964469635.1 uncultured Kineosporiaceae bacterium | reverse complement strand
GTCGGCGTCGACGGCGTCCCCCAGCCGCGACCGCGTACCGTGTTCGGCGAGCCCGCCGTCCGGCCGACCCGCCAGAGGTGACCCCCAATGACCGACGCCTTCCCGGAGCAGCGCACCGCCGTGGTCACGGGGGCCGGCTCCCGGCGCGGGATCGGCCGCGCGACCGCCGAGCGCCTCGCCCGGGACGGCTGGGCGGTCGCGGTGCTCGACGTCGACGGCGCGGGCGCGCGGCAGGTGGCCGCCGAGATCGCGGCGACCCACGACACCCCGACGCTCGGGCTGCCCGCCGACGTCACCGACGACGCCTCGGTCGAGGCCGCGATCGCCCGCGTCGAGGCCGAACTGCCGCCGGTGCTGGCCCTGGTCAACGTGGCCGGCGTCAGCTCGCCGGTTCCCTTCCTCGATCTGACCCCGGCCGAGTGGGACCGGGTGATGGACGCCAACCTGCGCGGGGTCTTCCTGGTCACCCGCCGTCTGGCGCCCGGCATGATCGAGCGCGGCATGGGGCGCATCGTCAGCGTCTCCTCGATCTCCGCCCAGCGTGGTGGCGGAACCTACTCCAAGGTGGCCTACAGCGCCGCGAAGGCGGGCGTCATCGGCTTCACCCGCGCCCTGGCCCGCGAGTTGGGTCCCCTCGGGATCACCGTGAACTGCGTGGCGCCCGGGCCGGTCGACACCGACATCATGGGCGGCACCCTGACGCCCGAGCGGAAGCGGGAACTGGCGGCCGACATGCCGGTCGGCCGGGTCGGCACCCCTGAGGAGGTCGCCGCGCTCATGGTGTTCCTGTGCGGGCCGGACGCCGGCTACATCACCGCCGCCACCTACGACATCAACGGCGGGCTGCAGGTGTCGTGATGCCGGACGCGACGCCGTCGATGCGGGAGGGCATCCGACGGCTGCTGCGCGACCAGGGACGGCGGATCGCGGTGCTGGACGACGATCCCACCGGATCACAGACCGTCCACGATGTGGAGGTGGTCCTCGAACTCGACCCGCGGCAGTACGAGCGGGCGCTGAGCGGTTCCGGCGCAACATGTTTCGTGCTGACCAACTCCCGCTCCCTGGACCCGGAGACCGCCGCGCGGCTCACCCTGGCCGTGGGTCGCGACCTCGCCGGACTGCAGCGGCGGCAGGGCCGGCCGATCACGGTGGTCAGCCGCAGCGACTCCACGCTGCGCGGCCACCTGATGGCGGAGGTGACGGCCCTGGACGCCGCCCGACGCGAGGTCCTCGGCTCGGGCTACGACGCCGTCCTGCTGGTGCCCGCCTATCTCGAGGCGGGCCGGTACACCGCCGGCGACGTGCATTGGGCCGTGGTGGACGGCGAACCGATCCCGGTGGGGCGGACCGAGTTCGCCCGCGACGCCAGTTTCGGCTACACCTCCTCCGACCTGCGCGACTGGGTGGCCGAGAGAAGCGGGGGCCGGATCGGCACCGGCGACGTGGCGAGCCTGTCCCTGGACGAGATCCGGCTCGGCGGCCCGGACGCGGTGGCGCGCAGGCTGTCCGGCGTCCGCGACGGCGGCTTCGTGATCGCGAACGCGACCGACTACGACGATCTGGAGATCCTCGCCACCGGCCTGCTCGAGGCCGAGGGCGGCGGGAGGGCGGTCCTGCCCCGGTGCGGACCCTCGTTCGTGCGGGCCCTGTCCGGGATCGAGCCCGAGCCGCCGCTGACCGCGGACCGGATCTGGCCCGAGGGCTCAGACGAGACCGCCGATCACGCTTCCGCAGGCGGTCACGGCCTGGTGGTCGTCGGATCGCACGTCGGGCTGACCACCCGGCAGGTGGAGGTCGCCCTGGCCCGTGGCGGCCTCGTCGAGGTGGTGCTCGACGTCCCCGGCCTGCTCGAGGTGACCCGCCGCGACGCGGTGGTCCCCGCAGTCGCGCGTCGGGTCCGGGCGGCCCTGCCGTCCGCCGATGTCCTGCTGATCACCAGCCGCGAGGTCCGGACCGGGACGGACGCCGGGGCGAGCCTGGCCATCGCCCGAACCGTCTCCGACGCACTCGCCGAGGTGGTCCGACTCGTGGCGGACGCCTCCCCTGCGCCGCGGTGGGTGATCGCCAAGGGCGGCATCACCGCGCACGACGTGGCCACCGCCGGGCTGGGGATCCGGCGGGCGAGGGTGCTGGGACAACTGCTGCCGGGGGTGGTCAGCGTGTTCGAGCCCCTGGCCGTCGACGACCCCCGCTGCGGCGCACCGCGCCCCACGGTGCCGCGCTACGTCGTGTTCGCCGGGAACGTGGGCTCCGAGCAGACCCTGGCCGACGTCGTCGACCGCCTCCGGGGACGGGACGGGGGCCCGGTCCGGTCGAACTGACCGACTTCGTGGGGGAGGATGGCAACGCCCACCCATGACGACGGACGGGAACCGTGATGCATGCCCTGCAGTACACCCGCTACGGCGGACCCGATGCCCTCGACTGGGGGATCGTTCCCGACCCCAGGCCCGGCACCGGTCAGATCCGCGTCTCGGTCCGGGCCGCCAGCGTCAACCCGGTCGACTGGAAGATGCTGTCCGGCGCCATGTCCGGCGGCAGAGCGCTCGCCGAGCCCGGACGGCTCGGTGTCGACGCCGCGGGGGTGGTCGACGTCATCGGTGAGGGCGTGGCGGGGGTCGCCGTCGGCGATGAGGTGTTCGGTCTCGGCCACGCCACCCACGCCGAGTACGCGCTCCTGGACACCTGGGCCCGCAAGCCCCCGCAGATCGACTGGTCGGTGGCCGCGGGGGCGAGCCTGACGGGCGAGACCGCGGAGCGCGGCCTGCGCCTGCTCGGCGTCGCCGTCGGCCGGACGGTGTTCGTGGACGGCGGCGCCGGCGGCGTCGGCGCGGTCGCCGTCCAGATGGCCCGCGCCCGCGGGGCCCGGGTGATCGCCTCGGCGAGCGAGGCCAACCAGGACTACCTGCGCGAGATCGGCGCCATCCCGGTGCGTTACGGCGAGGGCATGGTCGAGCGGGTGCGCGCGGTGGCCGAGGAAGGGGTGGACGCCGTCTTCGACGTCGCCGGCAAGACCCCCGCCGCCGATCTGCTGGCCCTGGCCCCGACGCCGTCCCAGGTGGTCTCGATCGCCAACTTCGCCGTCGCGGACAGCGGGATCAGGATCACCTCCGGTGGCGACGACAGCCGGCCGGCCGAGGCCCTCGCCCTGGTCGCCGACCTGCTCGTCTCCAACGACCTGGTGGTGAAGTTCCAGACCTTCCCGTTCACGCGGGCCCGGGAGGCCTACGAGCTCAGCAGGTCCGGACATGTCCGGGGCAAGCTGGTGCTGGTGCCGTAACCCCCGGCACGGCCGGGCGGGCGCAGGGCTCACAGCCGTGGTTCGCATGTCCCCCGGCCGAGTTCGGCCAGCCCGGTCAGGTCGCCGGGGCCGTACTGGGTGATCACCGGGTTGGCGCCGGGGAACATCAGCTCCAACGGGTCGTCCACGTGGTCCAGTCCCACCAGATGCCCCAGTTCGTGCTCGATCACCCCGCGCACGAGGTCGACGCCCCCGGCCTCGGTGGCCAACCGGGACAGGTGGTCGGAGTCGAGCATCACCTGGCCGCTGACGTAGACCTGCGGTCCCCCCCGCAGGCCGGTCGCCACCGGCCCGGCCATCCCCCAGGCCTCCGAGACGAACCGCGGGTTCTCCTGGCCGGTCTGCCAGGCCACCAGGACCGGCACCCACCGGTCGCCGTAGCGCCCGGGCTGGTAGCTGGGCCGGTCGCTGGACGGCGCCTCGTCCGTCGTGCCGTCGTCCACGAACCGCAGCCCGGTCACGGCCGACACCCGGGCCACGGCCTCGTCCAGCAGTCGGTCGCCGTTCGCCGGGGCGCCGTCCGGGCGGACGACGTAGTGCACCGGGCGACACGGGTCCCAGGCCACCGGTGTGACGCCGTCCGCCTGCAGGTTCAGGAACCGGCGCGAATCGCTCGGGAACGCCACCACGGCGGGGCTGCCGAGCGGTTCGGCTGAGGCCTCGAACCCCGGCGAGGGAATGGCCGCGAGCGCGCGGGCGTAGTCGGCCGAGCGCTCGAAGACGGCGACGCCTCCCACCGCCAGGAGCGTCGCGGTCAGGGCCGCCCACCATCGCAGGACGCCCTGCCCCGGGCCGCCGACGCCGTCCACACCCTCCCGGTCGGCCGGTCGGCGCCGGATCTGAGGGGTCGCCGACCCGCGAGGGTGCCGCGGGATGCCGGGAAACGTTCCGCGATCGGGAATGCCTCGTCACAGACCCGGGCCCACCACCCACCCTGGGATCGACGGTCCCCACGGCCGCCGAACGAGTATCCGTCCACGACGACCCTCCAGGAGCCCACATGGCGCGCTTGACGGTGGCCGAGACGGACATCGACATCGCACTCCGCGAGGGCGAGACCATCCTCGGCGCGCTCCACAGGGCGGGCTATTCGGCCACCTACGGCTGCAGGCGGGGTGGTTGCGGAATCTGCAGGTTCGATCTCGTCGACGGCTCGATCACCTACCGAGAGACCGTCGCCGAGTCGGTTCTCACCTCGGAGGAACGCACTCAGGGCATCTGCCTGATCTGTCGGGCCGTCCCCGGGGAGGACGTCACCATCGCGGCGCGG
>CAYYCE010000293.1:0-4581 GCA_964469635.1 uncultured Kineosporiaceae bacterium | reverse complement strand
CCATCGTCAGCCCCGACGCGGGGCGGGTCCGGGTGGCGGACGTGTGGTCCGACCGGCTCGCCGCGCCGCTGGCGATCATCCACAAGCGCCGGGACCCCAGCGTGCCCAACACGGTCAAGGTGCACGAGGTGGTCGGCGACGTCCACGGCCGCACCTGCCTGCTGGTCGACGACATGATCGACACCGCGGGCACCATCGTGCAGGCCGCCGAGGCGCTGCGCGAGAACGGGGCCGCCCAGGTGATCGTCGCGGCCACCCACCCGATCCTGTCGGGCCCGGCCGTCGACCGGCTGAAGAACAGCAGCATCGGCGAGGTCATCGTCACCGACACCCTGCCGATCACCGAGGATCGCCTGTTCCCCCAGTTGACGGTGCTCTCGATCGCCCCGATGATCGCCCGGGCGATCCGTGAGGTCTTCGACGACGGCTCGGTGACCTCGCTGTTCGACGGCAACGTCTGAGACCACGGCGGCGAGCGGGGTTGCCGCCCGGGCGATTTCGGCTCCCGGTGCCTTCACGGCTACGATGGTGCGGTTGCCTCGGCGAGGGTCTGCGCTGACGCGGGACCGTGATCGACGCGGGCGTTCGCGCTCACGCCGTCCACCGGTCCCGTCCCGACCCGGGCGACGCCCACCCGCCCAGCACGAACCGCCCGACTGCGACGAAGACGCCCGAGGCCGTCGCGGCCTCACCCACGAGGAGTGAACGTGTCCGAGGTCAAGCTCACCGCCGAGAACCGCACCGAGTTCGGCAAAGGGGCTGCTCGGCGGCTCCGCCGGGCCCACAAGGTGCCCGCCGTCCTCTACGGCCACGGCGCCGACCCGGTGCACCTGACGCTGCCCGGTCACGACACCATGCTGGCCCTCAAGCGCTCCAACACCCTGCTCACCCTCGACCTGGGGGGCGGCCGGTCCGAGCTGGCCCTGCCCAAGGACGTCCAGCGGCACGCGGTCAAGGGACTCATCGAGCATGTCGACCTGCTGCTGGTGCGCCGCGGCGAGCGGGTCACGGTCGACGTGCCGCTCCACGTCGTCGGTGAGGCCGCCGCCGGCACCATGGTGGCCAGCGAGTTGACCTCGTTGTCGATCGAGGCGGAGGCGACGTCGATCCCGTCGGCGATCGAGGTCAGCGTCGAGGGTCTGGAGGCCGGCGCCCGCATCGCCGCCGGTGAGGTCGCCCTGCCCGAGGGCAGCGCCCTGATCACCGACGCCGAGGCCCTCGTCGTCAACATCATCGTGCCGACGTCGTCGGCCGAGGACGAGGCCGCCGAGGACGAGGGGCCGGCCGTGGGTGCGGGCGAGGCGGACGCCGGCGACGCCGCGGAGTGAGCCGTCCCGCGGGCGGGGAGGCCTCGGGCCGCCCCGACGACGGGCCATGGCTCATGGTGGGACTGGGTAACCCCGGAACGCAGTACGCCCGCAACCGGCACAACGCCGGGGCCGTGGCCGTCGAGGTCCTCGCGGCCGACGTCGGGGCGCGGTTGAAGGCCCACAAGGCACGCGCCCAGGTCGCCGAACTGCGGCTGCCGCCGCGCAGCACGCCGACCGGAATGATCCCCGGCCCTCGCCTGGTGCTTGCGATCCCGTCCAGCTACATGAACCTGTCGGGGGGGCCGGTCTCGGCCCTGGCGGGGTTCTACGGGGTCCCGGCGGAGCGGCTGCTGGTGGTCCACGACGAACTCGATCTGCCGTTGGGTCGACTCCGGCTCAAGCGGGACGGCGGCGAGGGCGGGCACAACGGTCTCCGGTCGGTCTCGCAGTCGCTGGGCCGGCGGGACTACTGCCGGCTGCGGCTGGGGATCGGCCGCCCCCCGGGCCGGATGGATCCGGCCGACTTCGTGCTGCGCGACTTCTCCTCGGCCGAGCGCGAGGACGCCGGCGTCATGATCCATCAGGCCGCGGACGTCATCCGGGACATCGCGGTGCTCGGCTGGGACCGCGCGCAGGCGGAGGTCAACGGCAGGGCCCACGCCGACTGACCCGCCGGGGCCTACTCCGCGTTGCCGAGCCGCTGCTCGACCGTTCGGTGGGTTTGTGCCCCAGGTGTCCGAGACGCGCCGTCCAGGGATGGCGGAAGGGGCTGCTCGGGTTCCTATAGTCCGTCATCGACGGGGCATCGCCCCGTGGAGCAGCGCGGGCCGGCGATTTCGCCTCGTCGGTCACCAGGCACCTTTCAATCATCCGGGGAGCGGCCATCATGGCGATCGAGACCGTCTCGGTGATTGCGAGCGGGGTGCCGTCGGCGTCCGGCGCCCGCTACCGGCTCACGCTGCTGCCCCGCCCCGATCTTCCCCCGCCGGCCCCGCGGCCCGCCGTCCGGAACTGCGAGGCCGCGCCGCGCCATCGCTCGGCCCCCCGCGCCCTGACGGCGCTGGGCGAGGTGCTGCTCGACCCTCCGGCCGACCGCTCGCGCCGGACGCTGCTCGCCGCGGACGCCGTCGTCGCCCTCGCCACGGCACTGGTGTTCGCCGTCCTGGCGGTCCCGCCCGTGGGTGTCTGGACCTGGTCGGCGATCGCCATGCTGCTGCCCGCCACCTGGATCGGGCTGCTCGCCGCCAGGGGTGCCTACCGGCACGACGTGGTGTTCTCACCACCCCGGCGCGGGGAGGTGGCCGGCGTGGGACTGCTGTTCGTGGCGGGGGTCGCCACCGTCTCCTACCTGTTCGCCCTGACGCTGCCCCGGCCGTTGCCGGTGGCGGTCGGCGCCGTCCTGGCGATCGGATCGGCCCTGGTGCGCCGGGTCGTCCGCGAGCAGGTGCGCCGGCAGCGGGTGGCGGGCACCGGCCTGCAGCGGGTGCTCGTGGTCGGCCATCCCGAACCGGCGGCCCGGGTGATCGAGGCGCTCGACGCCGCGCCGGCGAGCGGGCTGGTGGCCGTCGGGGCCGCCCTGCTCTCCGACGGCACGGCCGTCACGCCGAGCTACGGGGTCCCCCTCGTCGCCGATCCCGCCGATCTCGCGGACGTGCTGACGATGTCGGAGGATCTGCAGGCCGACGCGGTGGTGCTGGGCAACGATCTCGACATCTCGGGGATGTCGGTCCGGCACCTGCACGGCGCGCTCGAGCGCCGGGGACTGGAACTGCTCGCGGCCGAGAACACCCAGGCGGCGACGTGGGCGCCCTGTCCGAGTGAGGTCGTCGGGACGCCGCTGGTGCGCCTGGGAGCCCCCCGGGCGCCGCGCTTCGGCGACGTCGAGATCGTGTTGCCGCGCTAGGAGACCGGCCGACCCCCGGACGGCGGGGTCGGTGAGCGGTCGGTGCGCGGTCGGCGTGGTCGGTGGCGGGGTGGCGCTGCGGTACCGTCGAGGAGGGCAGGGGGCCGGCGTCGCTCTCGTCCCCTGCGTGCCGATGCGCGCCGGGCGGACCCACCTCGACCCGGACCCATCCGACCGCTGCGTCATACCGAGAAGGACGATCACGTGCCCCGATCTCAGGCGAGGCCGACCGCAGGGTCGGCGTCGGCCCATCTGGACGACGCGGTCCTGGCCCGCAGCCTGGCCGGCGAGGCCGGCGACGTCCTGATGCAGATCCGCGGTGGCGGTTTCTCCGCCGAGGCCCTCAGGGCCGCAGGGGACGCCGGGTCGCAGGCGGTGCTGGCCCGCCGGCTCGACGACGACCGCCCCGGGGACGCCGTGCTGTCCGAGGAGGCCGCCGACGACCCGCAACGGCTCACCGCCGCGCGGGTCTGGATCATCGATCCGCTCGACGGCACCCGGGAGTTCTCCGAGACCGGCCGCGTCGACTGGGCGGTCCACGTGGCGCTGTGGGCGGACGGCGACCTGGTGGCCGGTGCCGTGGCGATGCCCGCGGCCGGCGTCTGCTACGGCACCGACGACCCCCCCGTGATGCCGCCGCGGTCCGCTGGTCGGCTGCGGTTGGCCGTGAGCCGGACCCGCCCGCCGGCCTTCGTCGCCGGCCTGGCCGAGCGGCTCGACGCCGAACTGGTGCCGATGGGCTCGGCCGGGGTCAAGTGCGCCTCGGTGTGGCGGGGCGAGGCGGACGCCTACGTGCACGCCGGCGGCCAGTTCGAGTGGGACTCGGCCGCTCCGGTCGCGGTGGCCCGGGCCGTGGGCCTGCACACCTGCCGGGTCGACGGGTCCCCGCTGGTCTACAACCGGCCCGATCCACGGCTGCCCGATCTGGTGGTCTGCCGTCCCGAGTACGCCGAGACGATCGTGGCCGCGACGGCGGCCCTGGCTCAGGAATGAGCCGGCTCACGCCGACGGTCGCAGGAGGGGTGAGTGAACTGAGCGAGCACATCAGTCGGTACCGGCTCTCCGAGCTCGACACGCTCGAGGCGGAGTCGATCCACATCTTCCGCGAGGTGTCGGCGGAGCTGGAGCGGCCGGTGCTGCTGTTCTCGGGCGGCAAGGACTCGATCGTGATGCTGCGGCTGGCCGAGAAGGCGTTCTGGCCGGCGCGGATCCCGTTCCCGGTGATGCACGTCGACACCGGTCACAACTTCCCCGAGGTGCTGCGGTTCCGGGACCGCCGCGTTGCCGAGCTGGGTGTGCAGCTGCTGGTGGCGAGCGTGCCGGAGGCGATCGCCGCCGGGATGGTGCACGAGCCGCCCGACGGGACGC
>CAYYCE010000292.1:2057-4601 GCA_964469635.1 uncultured Kineosporiaceae bacterium | reverse complement strand
AGGGCGGAGACGACGACGACCGACCATCCCAGAGCCGCGAACCGGACCCGTGGCGCCAGCCGGATCAGCCCGGGCAGGGCCAGGGCGAGCGCGCCGAGGCCGATCACCAGGGCCGCGACGGCTGCGGCGGCTGTGCCGGCGGTCCCGGCCGCCACGGTTCTGCTCCGCTCGACCGCGGCGATCAGGCCGGCCGCCACCAGGAACAGCACCCCGGTGCCGGTCAGCCGCTCGACCGCCACCGATCCTGCGGCCGGCCGCAGTCCCCGCCCGCCCACGGCGCCGCGGCGCCAGGCCCGCACGGCGTCACCGGCGAGGGCGCCGGGCAGGGTGAGATTGAGGAAGGCGGCCCGGTAGACCTCGCTCACCGCGGCGCCCCGGGTCAGGCCGTCTCCGGTGCCCAGGGCCGTCGCCACCGCCCGCCACCGGGCGGCCTGCGCCGCGGCCGCGACCAACCCCAGCAGAAGGGCCGCGGCCACCGGCGCCGGGCGCAGCACCCGACCCGCGCCCACGAAGGGCTCGGGGCCGAGTCGCCAGACCAGCAGCCCGAGCGCCGCAGGCGGCAGGAGCGCGCGCAGCGTCGCCCGGCTCACGGCTCGTCCCCGGCGAAGGCGGACAGGAACCGGGCACGGAAGGCACTCATCGGCCAGACCGGGGCATCGGGCCGGGGACGCAGCCCGTCCGTCCACCCCCACGAGGCGATCCGGTCGAGGACGGCGGCGTCCCGCGCGACGATCGTCACCGGCACGTCGCGGCTCGCGTCCTCGCCGGTGACCGTCGCCGCGGGCTGATGATCGCCGAGGAAGACCAGCACGGTGTCGTCGGTGCCGTAGCGGGCCAGGTACGACAGCAGAGCGGTCAGCGAGTAACCGACGGCGCGTCCGTACTCGGTCCGCAGCCGCTCGGCGTCCCGATCCCCCGGCTGCTCGCCCTCGGCCGGCATGGGTGCGAACACCGAGCCGTCGCCCAGCTCGCTCCAGGGCACGATCCTGGGCAGCGGCGCCCAGGGGGAGTGGCTCGAGGTCAGCTCGACCGTCGCCATCACCGGGGCGGTGCGCGCGGTGCCGAACTGGAGCCGCTGGACTTGCGAGAGCACGAACTGGTCAGGCATCGGCGACCACGAGAACCCCGGCCCCCGATAGTGCAGCGACGGGGCCAGGTAGACGTGGTCGTAGCCGTAGAACGTCCCCTGCGGCCAGGCCTTCCGGGTCCCCGGCATGGTGGCGGTGGTGTGCCAGCCGGCGGCCTCGAAGTCGCGCACCAGGGTGGTGTGCGAACTCGCCAGCAGCGCCCGGTAGCGCGCCTGGCTGTCGATCCAGGTGCCGGACATCAGGGTCGCGTGCGCCAGCCAGCTGCCCCCTCCGGCCGTGGGGGAGGTGAGGAAGCCGCTGCGCGCCCCGAACCCGGCGGCGCTCAGTTCGCCGGCGGCGTCCTCGAGCGCGGCGTCGACCCCCGGGGCGATCGCGGGGTCCTCCAGCGCGGTGCGGCCGTAGCTCTCGACGAACGTGACGAGGACGTCCCTGCCCCGCAGCTGCGCGAGCGCCCGGCCGGCGCCCGTCCCGGTCCCGTCCGCGGTGGCCGTCGCCAGCGACCGGGCGAAGGCGGCCCGGTCCGCCAGGTCGTGCCGGGCCCGGTCCACGTGGTCGGCGGCGAGCTCGGTGACGCCACGGGCGGCGACCGGTGCCACCGCGACCAGCCGGGTGCCCAGCAGGGCCAGCACCACCCACGCCGCGGTCCCGGCGGCGAGGACGCGGACCGCGCCGTCCCGGTGACGGCGCAGCAGGGCGGCGCTGCGGGCCACGCAGCCGGCCACCAGGACGACGGTGCCCGCGGCGAGCACGATCGCGCCGACCGCGACCGCGGTGGACGTCGTCCGGCCGCGGGTCTGGGCGAGGTAGTCCAGGCCGGCCGTCAGCATCGGCCAGTCCGTCAGGATGTGGGCCGGTCGGTCCATGACGCGGTAGGTGCCGTAGTCGGCCGCCGCGAGCAGGACGAGGACGCCGAGCGCGGCGCCGGCGGTCCACGCCACCACCCGGGCGGTGCGGACGGCGCGCGCCGGCAGGGCCAGCAGCAGTCCGGCGAGGACGAGCCCCTCGACCGGGATCCTCGCCGCGACGGGCCACGGGTCCCGGACGTCGCGCGGCAGCACCAGGACGAACCAGGTGACCGCCACCGCGGCAACCGTGGCGGCCCGCGGGAGCGCGCGGCGGGCGGTGTCGGCGTTCATGTCCTGGGACACGGTGCGGGGCGCCGGGGGGTTCACCCCGATCCCGCCCGACGCCGCGGCGGGAGCGCCACGACGTCGACGTGTCCGACCACGGCGGACAGCCCGCCGTCGCGCATCTGCGCGGTGCGCCGCCGGGACCAGGCCCGCAGCGGGTCCGCCAGCTCCGGGGCCTGTTCGACGGCCGCCCCGGCCCGGCCGGCCAGCCAGGCCGTCAGCAGGTCGGGCTCGGCGGGTCCGAGGCGCCACGGGGTCGCGACCTCGACGACGGTCCATCCGCGGTCGGCGAACCGGCGCGCGCACTCGTGTCCGGCGCGCGGTCC
>CAYYCE010000292.1:0-2047 GCA_964469635.1 uncultured Kineosporiaceae bacterium | reverse complement strand
ACGCCTCGGCGACCGCCCCGTCGAGGTGGTCGCCGGGATCGAGGCGGACCTCACCGGTGACGCTGAGGGCGAGCAGGGCGGGCACCGTCCCGGCGCCGCAGGCCTCGACGATCGCGGTCAGGGCGCGGTCGTCGAGCAGGTCGAGCAGCGCCGCGGAGGTGACGAGATCGACGCCGACGGAGGCGGCGAGCAGCCCCGGCAGGTCGCTCACGTCGGCGTGCACGGTGGTGTGCGGGACGGGTCCCCAGGCGCGCAGCCGCGGATCGTGGTCGATGAGCGTCCAGCGCTGACCGGCCGTCGCGGTCGGGCCGCCCGTGGCCAATCGGGGCGCCAGCCACCGCAGGTTGGCCCCGGTCCCGGCGCCCAGGTCGACGACCCGCAACCCCGGCCCGCCGGGCTCACCGGGCCCGCCGGGCCGGTGGTGCTCGCGCTCGTTCAGATGCTCCAGCAGCGGCGGCAGCACCGCCTCGGCGGTCGCGTCCCGGGCACGGACGTCGGCCGGTTCGCGCAGCGCGAGCCAGTCCGGGTCCACGCCCGGCTCCCCGGGCCCGATCACGCCGCCTCCCCCAGCGCGGCCAGGACGGTACGGGCCGTCCGCCGCCAGCCCGGCAGCGCGCCGCGGCGGGCCAGCGCCGCCCGGCGGGCCGCCCCGCCGTCCGCCAGCAGGGCCGCGATCGACCGGGCCAGGGCGGCGGTGTCGCCGGGCGGCACGTGGGCTCCCGGCAGGCGGCCGTCCGGGGCCCGACCCAGCGCCTCGACGGCGCCGGTGCCCGCCGACACGACGACGGGGACGCCGTGCGCCAGGGCCTCGGTGACGACCAGTCCCCAGGTCTCCACCCGAGAGGGGAGGAGCAGCAGATCCGTCTCCGCCCAGGCCCTCTCGAGTTCCTCGCCGAGCAGCGGCCCGGTCAGCCGGATCCGCGCCGACAGACCGTGGCGTTCGATCGCCGCCCTGACGGCCGCGACGTACCGGGGATGGACGTCGACCGCGCCGGTGAGCTCCGCCGTCCACGCGAGGTGGCGCACCCCGGCCAGGGCCGCGACCACGGCGAGCTGGTCCTTGAGCGGTGAGACGGTGGCCAGTTGGCGCACCAGGGGCGGGATCGAGCCGTGGGCGGGGGCCGCTGGATCGGCACCCGGAGGGGCCACCGCGGAGACGACCACCCCGTGCCGGCCGTGCCGCCGGTGCAGCTCCCCGGCGGCCCACGTGCTGGTGGCGAGCACCCCGGCGGCGGCGGCCAGGCTCGCCCGTTCCCGGCCGTCGCGGTCGGCCGCCGTCGCGGCGTCCAGGCCCGGATCGGCCCCCAGCGGCAGGTGCACCAGCACGTGGACCGCCGAGCCGGCGGCCCCGGCGGCAGCGACGGATTCCGGTGCTCCGCAGGCGATCAGCCCGTCGACCAGGACCGGGCGCCGGACCGAGAGCCGATCGGTGAGCAGCTCCCGGTCGGTGGCGGCCGGATCCGGCCAGGCCCCGGGGAGGCCGCACAGCTCGACGTCGGCCCCGAGGCCGGTCAGCGCCCGGGCCAGCGCGGCGTCGTAGCGGTTGCCGCCGGTGGGCCGGTCGAGCCCTGCCGGGACGACGAACCGCAGCCGGGCACCCACGGCGGCGTTCACGACAGCTCGAGGCGGTATCCGGCCCAGGCGTCCGGGTGTTCGCGCAGCACGACGTCCAGCGCGTCCAGGCCCGCCGCCAGCGGTTCGGCCGCGAGCCGGTCGGCCACGTGCCGGGCCAGCACCTCGGTCGTCGTCAGCCGGCCGGCAAGGTCGGGATGGTCGTCGAGGTTGCGGTAGGTCAGCTCGCCCAGGATCGCGCGCAGCGCCTCGCCGGCGGCGCCGATGTCCACCACGCAGGCGTGATCGTCGAGCTCGCGCCGGGAGAACGTCGCCTCGACCACGTAGGTGGCGCCGTGCAGCGCCTGGGCCGGGCCGAAGAAGGGGTCGGCGAGCGAGTGGGCGACCATCATGTGGCCGCGGACGGTGACGCGGTACATCACTCCTCCTCGGCGGTGCGTCGCGGGCTGAGAACGCGGCCGCCAAAGCCCCCGCA
>CAYYCE010000291.1:0-4602 GCA_964469635.1 uncultured Kineosporiaceae bacterium | reverse complement strand
GCCTCGCGTTCGCCTCGCTGCTCGAACGCCTCCCCACCGACCACCTCTCCCACACGGCCGCCGCCACCATCGTGGCTACCCTCGGCGCCGACGCCCTGGCCACCGGGGTCGGCGCCGCGACCCTGGACACCGGCGAGGAGATCTCCGCGGGCCAGGCCCGGCGCCTGGCCTGCACCGCCGGGATCGTGCCCGCCGTCCTCGGCACCGACTCGGTCCCGCTCGACCTCGGCCGGACCACCCGCCTGTTCAACCAGGCCCAAAGGGTCGCGCTCGCCACCCTGTACGACACCTGCGCCGCCGACGGCTGCGACCGCCCCTACGCCTGGTGCGAACTCCACCACCTCACAGCCTGGGCCCACGGCGGAACCACCACCCTGGACAACGCCGTCCCCCTCTGCTCCTACCACCACCACCGGATCGACAACCCCGACCACGAGCACGCGATCACCACCGACCCCGGCCACCCCGGGCGAAAGACCGTCTCCCTTCGCCGACGAACGTGACGTGCGGTGGCAGCCGTCGTGCAGCTCCCCCCCGAGCGGGGCCCCGTCGGCACCTTCCGCCCACCCAGCTCGCGAACCGCCTGCACGACTGCTTGTTGCACATCCACCCGGCCCTGGAACGCCTGCTGGCCAAGCAACTCGACCGTCCCGGCGTCCTGGCCCTGCTCGCCGCCGCGGCCACTCCGGACACCCTGCGTGCTCTCGGCGCCGACGGCATCGCCGAGTCCCTGCGCGTCGGCGGCTCCCCGCCGCCGGCCCGCACCCTGCCCGCCAAGATCCTCGCCACCTTGGACACTCAGACCCTGGTCGTTCCCGGCACGGCCGCGTTCGGCCGCGTCATCGCCGGGGTCGCCAGCCAGCTGCGCGACCTGCACCACGAACGCAACGCCCTGGCCCGAGATCTCGAGGCCCTGCTGGAGGCCCACCCTCTTGCCCAGGTCCCGAGGACGACGCCCGGCGTCGGACTCAGGACCACGCCGAAGATCCTGACCATCGTCGGCGACGGTTCCGCGTTCCCCACCGCCGGGCACCTCGCCTCCTACACGGGCCTGTCCCCGGGCACCCGCAAGTCCGGCTCCTCGATCAAGGGTGAGACCCGCTCCATGCGCGGCAACCACGCCCTCAAGAGCGCCCTGTTCCTGTCCGCATTCGCCGGCCTGAGCGACCCGACCAGCCGGGCCCACTGCGACCGCAACGCGCCGAGGGCAAGAAGCACAACGCCGCCCTGACCTGCCTCGCCCGCCGTCGCATCGACGTCCTGTAGGCGATGCTCCGCGACCGCGTCCCCTACCAGCACCCCGTCCACCACAACCCCACCCCGACCGCCGCCGCTGCTTGACAGCACCCATAGGGACACCCCCCGGAGGGAACACACATCGGACCGAGACCGTCGCGAGGCTCACGCCACACCCGATCCGGGCCCCGTCGACCTACGGTGGAGGCATGCTGCGACCCACCGAGATCGCCACTCTCCGTTCAGGAGTGGTCGAATACCGCCACGAACGGCGCGGACCCGGCACCGTGCTGATCTGCCACGGTGGGCATTTGCGCGCCTCGATCGCCCTCGGCGAGGGACCACTCGAGAAGGCCGGCCTGTCGGTGCTGGTGCCCTCGCGCCCCGGCTACGGCCGGACGCCGCTGAACGGCGGCCTGCCCGAGACCGCGGTCCTGTTCCGCGAGCTCTGCCATCGATTGGACATCACGTCGGTCGGGGTCATCGGGATCTCGGCGGGCGCACCACTGGCGATCGAGTTGGCCGCTCGGTACCCGGACCTGGTCGAGTCGCTGGTGCTGCAGTCGGCCCGTTCGTCACTTCCCTGGCCGGACCTGCTCACCCGGCTCGGCGGCTCGGTCGCCTTCCACCCGACCCTGCAGACACTCACCTGGACCGGGATGCAGGCCTCGATGGCCCTGTGGCCCGGTTTCGGGCTCCGCACCACCCTGGGGTCGATGTCCACGCTCCCGGCCGACGATGTGATCGCCGACCTGACCCCTGCGGAGCGAGGCGAGGTCCAGACCCTGTTCCGGTCGATGAGCTCCGGACAGGGCTTCCAGGAGGACCTCAAGACCTCCCCGGACCCGGACATGGAGCGGCAGGTGCGGCAGCCGACTCTGGTGATCGCCTCCCCCACCGACGGCGCGGTGCCCTTCAGGCACTCCCAGCACCTCGCACGCTCCATTCCGTCGGCCCGGCTCTGGGCGAGCCCGTCGCTCAGCCACTTGATCTGGTACGGCACCGGAGCGCGTGAGACCGCTTCCCGCACAGTGGGTTTCCTCACGGAAACGATGATCGATCCCGACAGGTGACGGCAGCCCGACGTCACTGCGGTCCGGGGGGGCCGTCGACCCCGTCGAGCCGGGGCGAGGTCAGGTAGTACTGCAGCACCGGGGCAAGGGCGTGGACCAGGACCTGCGGCGGGGCTGCCTCGAGAACCGGCAGTTCGACGATGTGCCGCGCCAGCATCATCCCCGCCACCTGGGACCCCAGCAGCGCGGCCCGCAGCTCCGGGTTCTCCCCGCCCAGACGTCGCGCCATGGGGGTCAGTAGCCGCTCGACCAGCAGGGCTCGGAGCATGACCGCCGCCTGCTCCTCGGAGACGGCGGCCCGCAGCAGACCGGTGACGATCTGGCGGGATCGCTCGTCCTCCAGGACCGACACGATGAACGTGGCCAGCCTCTCCCCCACCCCCTCGGGCCCCGGCCCCAGGACCCGCCCGAACGTCGGCTCCGGCTCGAAGGGCAGTTCGACGACCGAGAGGAACAGTTCCTGCTTGGAGCCGAAGTAGTGGGTGACGAGCCTGGTGTCCACTCCCGCCTCCGTGGCCACGGCGCGCAACGTGGTGCCCGGGTACCCGAACTCGGCGAACCGGCGACGGGCCGCAGCGGCGATGGCCTCCCTCGTGCCACTGCCGACCGGACGACGCCCTCGCGGCCCCCGTGACTCCCGCGGCCCTGTCATGCCGCCACCTCCCGATCCCGTCGACAATTCCCCATGCGTAGAATAACAATTTCGTCATGCGTAGAAATACCCTGGCCGATCCGGCCCCGGTGAACGACATCGCCGCCACCACGCCGAGCCCACAGCGCCTGAGGGCGACGCTCGCCGTGGTCGCCGTCTCGCTGATGACCGTGGTCTCCGCGGTCAGCGGCCTCAACGTGGCCCTGCCGGACCTGGCCCGGTCCACCGGCGCCAGCCAGACCGAGCTGACCTGGATCATCGACGCCTATACCGTGGTGTTCGCCGGCCTGCTCCTCCTCGCCGGCGCCCTGGGTGACCGGTTCGGCCGCAAGCAACTGCTGGCCATCGGGCTGATCGTGTTCGGGATCGCCGCCGCGGGAGGCATGGTCACCGACGACCCGGCCCGGCTGATCGCCCTGCGGGCGCTGATGGGCGTGGGGGCCGCCGCGATCATGCCGACCACGCTGTCGGTGATCACGACGTCCTTCCCTCGCCGGGAGCGCCCGCGGGCCGTCGGAGTCTGGGTCGGGGTGGCGGGCGGCGGCGCCGTCCTGGGCCTGTTCGGCACCGGTCTGCTGCTGAAGTACTTCGCCTGGAACTCGTTCTTCGGCCTCAACGTGGCGCTCGCGACGCTGGGCCTGATCGGCACGCTGGCCGTGGTGCCCAACTCCGCCGACGCCCAACCGCCGGCCCTCGACCTGCCCGGGGCGCTGCTGTCCCTGGTCGCCGTCTCGACGATGGTGGCGGGCATCATCGAGGGCCCCGAACAGGGGTGGACCGATCCGCTCACGCTGGCGCTGCTGGCCACCGGCTTGGTCGCCGGCATCGCCTTCGTGGCGTGGGAGCTTCGTATCGAGCACCCACTGCTCGACGTCCGGCTGTTCCGCATGCCGCTGTTCGCCGCCGGCTCGTTGGCCATCACGGCGCAGTTCTTCGCCTCGTTCGGCTTCTTCTTCGCGGCGCTGCAGTACCTGCAGTTCGTGGTCGGCTACTCACCGCTGCGGGCCGCCGGAGCGCTGCTGCCGCTGCCGTTCATCATGATCCCGCTGGCCCGCAACGCCCCGAGAATCGCCGCCAGGATCGGGTTCGCCCGGTTGACCCCGGTGGGTCTGGTGCTCACCGCGATCGGCCTGGCCGTGATCTCCCAGGTGGGCGTGGACTTCTCCTACAGCCTGTTCGCCACCGGCCTGGCGATCTTCGCCATGGGCATGGCGCTGGCCGGCACCCCATCCACCACCGCCATCACGGCGGCCCTTCCCGAGGCCAAGCAGGGTGTGGCCTCGGCGGTCAACGACACCGCACGCGAAGTCGGCAGCGCCTTCGGCATCGCGATCCTCGGCAGTGCCCTGAACCAGACCTACCGAGACACCCTCACCCCGGCCCTGACCGGCCTGCCGGAGCAGGCGGCCGAGGCGGCGCTGCGCTCGGTGGCCTTCACCCAGTCCGACCGGATCGCCGGCCTCGGCGAGACCGGGGCCCGCCTGGTCGCCCAGGCCCAGGCCGCCTTCGTGGACGGTGTCAGCGTCGCGCTGCTCACCGCCTCGGCCGTGGCGCTGGTGGCCGCCGTGGCGGTGGCGGCGATCGCCCGGCCGCGCGCCCAGGAACGACCGGGCGCGGCCCGGCCCGCCCTGGGAGCGCCAC
>CAYYCE010000290.1:552-4603 GCA_964469635.1 uncultured Kineosporiaceae bacterium | reverse complement strand
GGCGCTGGCCGCGCGGCTGGCACTGGCCGCGGAGCTGACCCCGGTGGTGGGGTCGTTGCACCTCGCCCTGGCCCGCCGCCTGCTCGACCGCGGGCTGCCCCTCGGCGCGGCGGCTGCCGCCGAGACCGCCGCTGCGGCAACGGTTTCCAGGGATCCGCAGCGGCTCGCCGAGGCGTGGGCCGGTCAGGTGCAGGCGCTCGCGCTGGCCGGCGAGGTCGAGCGCGCCCTCGCCGTCGCCGAGCGCCTGGAGGCGTTGCCCGATCACCGGCCGGAGGTTACGGAGGCGGTCGCCCGGGCGACGGCGGCGCGCGGTCAGTGGGAGCGCGCCGAGAACCTGTTGCGGCCGTTGCGCGGACCGCGCGAGCGACCCAGCACGTCGGCGCTGGCCGCGCTGATCGCGCTCGAGCGGGGGCGGGAGGAGGAGGCCGGGACGGCGGCCCGGCGGGCGCTGGCGGCCGAGCCGTCCGGGCCGGTGGCCTGCCAGGCGATCGAGGTGCTCGGGCGCCTGGCCCGGGGGCACGACCTCGACGAGGCGCAGGCGTGGTTCCGCCGCTGTGTGACGGTGGCCGAGGTCGCCGGCCTGGCGCTGTGGCGCGCGCGGGCGCTGCACGAGGACGCCACCATCGAGCAGTTGCGCTCGCTCGAGGTCACCGGGCTGATCCGGGCCCGGGAGGCGGCGGTGGACGCCGGGGCACCCGGCCTGGTCTCGGCGGTGGACTTCCACCTGGCGGCGGTGCTCGGCGTCCGGTTCCAGGGCGAGGAGTCCCTCGCGGCCGCCCGCCGCCTGCTGGGCCAGGCCCGGGCGCAGGGCGCCGACCGGCTCGAGTCGTGGGCGTGGATCCTGATCGGTCAGGCCCACGCCGTGTCAGGCCACCGCGAGCAGGCCGAACTGGCGGCCCGCGAGGCGACGACGCGCGCGCCGGGCGACCCGGAGATCGAGGGCGTCGCCCTCGGCACCTGCCGTGCCCTGCCGGCATTGCTGGCCGAGGACGCCGCGGCCCTGGCACAGTGGCAGGCCGCGATCGCGGCCCTGCGCCGCTGCCCGGCCCGGATCCCCCTGCCACCGTGGTACCTGTGGCCGGTCCTGGCGACGGTTGCCGATCTCGAGGGGGACGGCGGCCTGCGGGCCCGGGCGGAGGTATCCGTCGCCGAACTCCGGATCACTCCCGGACTGGACGCCGCCTGGCACCAGGCCGTGGCCGTGGATGCCGGCCGGCGGGGGGAGGGCGCGCGGGCACGGGCCGCGGCGGATGCGGCTGCCGAGCGGTTCGCCGAGGTTCCCGCCTACCGCGGCTGGCGGCACCTGGCCCACCGCTGGGTGGCTGCCGAGGCGATCGCGGCCGGCTGGGGTGACCCGGCGCAGTGGATGCCGGAGGCGGCGGAATGGTTCACCGGCACCGGGTTCCACGCCGCCGCGGCGGCCTGCCGGGGGCTGGCCCGGCAGGCGGGCGCCCGGCAGCGCCGCCGGGGTCGGGGTGCCTCCGAGGTGCCGGCGCACCTGTTCCGGCTCGGCGTGACCAGCCGGGAGGTGGACGTGCTCCGGCTGCTGGCCGAGGGCCTGACCAACGCCGAGATCGCCGAGCGCCTCTACCTGTCGCCCCGCACGGTCAAGGGTTACGTGGAACAGCTACTCGCCAAGACGGGCACGAGCAACCGCACCCAGCTGGCCGCCCGGCTCGACCCGTGAGCACCGGAACTCCTCAGCACCGGAACTCGTGAGCTAAACCCGCCGGACGGCGGGTCACCGGCCGCCGGGGGGACGGCCAGGCTCTGGGCATCGCAGATCCGTGAGGGTCACGGGTCACGTCCCGAGGAGGAACGATGTCCGCCGAAACCAACGCCACCCTCGTCCGCACCCTGATCGACGAGTTCCAGCGCGGCGACCTGGCCGCCGTGGCCACGCACTTCGCCCCCGACGCGATCTGGGAGCTGCCCGGGCGGGGCTCGCTGGCCGGGCAGTACAAGGGCCCCGAGGCGATCGTGGGCTTCCTGGCCCGATCCTTCGAGCTGTCCGGCGGCACCCTCCGGCTGGAGGTCCTCGACGTCCTCGCCAGCGACGGCGGGGCCGCGCACGTCCAGCGGGTGAGCGCCGAGCACGACGGGCGCCGGCTGGACTGCGTGGAGGTGCTCGCCCACGAGATCCGCGACGGCCTGATCGTGCGCACCCACCACCGGCCGGACCCCTACGCCATCGACGCCTTCTTCGGGTGACCCGGTCCGCGGGTGGGCCGAGCCGACGGACGGCCGACGGCGTCCGGCACCCGGGGACCCGGCCCAGAGAGGACCCTGCTCGGCGTCGAGCGGCACGTGGTGGTCGAGAGCGTGGAGGTGGAGGTCGCCGACGACGAGGGCGTCGTGGTGGTGGCTTCGGTGCGTCCGGCTCGGCGGTGGGGATCGCGGTGCGGGCGGTGCCAGCGTCGGTGCCCTGGGTATGACCGCGGGGACGGCCGGCGCCGGTGGCGTGGCCTGGATCTGGGCTCGACCAGGGTGTTCCTGGAGGCCGAGGCGCCGCGGGTGCGTTGCCGCGCGCACGGGGTGATCGTGGCGGCCGTCCCCTGGGCCCGGCACGACTGCCCGTTCACCAAGGCGTTCGAGGACCAGGCGGCCTGGCTGGCTGCGCACGCCACGTCGAGCACGGTCGCGGAGCTGATGCGCTCGTCCTGGCGTGCCGTGACGGCGATGGTCGCCCGGGTGGTCGCCGAGGCCCGCGGCAAGAGCGACCGGCTGACCGGGGTGAGGAAAGTGGCGATCGAGGAGAAGGCCTACCGCAAGGGACACCGGTACCTCACCGTCGTCACGGACCTGGACACCGGCCGGGTGGTCTGGGCGGCCGAAGGCCGCAGCCAGGCCACCGTCGAGGCGTTCTTCACCGCTCTGGGACCCGAGCGGGCCGCCGCACTCACCCACGTCGGCTGCGACGGCGCGGACTGGATCCACACCGTGGTCAAGGCCCAGGCCCCGCAAGCAAAGCTGTGCCTGGACTCCTACCACGTGGTGGCCTGGGCCTCCGAGGCGGTCGACGAGGTCCGCCGCCGCATCGTCCGCGAGCTCAAGGCCGCCGGACGCGGCGATGAGGCCGCCTCGCTGAAGGGCTCCCGGTGGGCGGTGCTGAAGAACCCCGGCAACCTCACCGGTGGCCAACAGTCCTCCCTCGCAGCGGTGAAGACGACCAACGGGCCGCTGTACCGCGCCTACCTGATCAAAGAGCAGCTGCGGGAAGTGTTCCGGGTCAAAGGCGTCCGCGGCCGACGGCTGCTCGCCGGGGTGATCTCCTGGGCGTCCCGGTCCCGGCTGCCCGAGATGGTCGACCTCGCCCGCAAGCTGCGCCGGTTCAAGGACCTGATCGGCAACACCCTCGACACCGGCATCACCAGCGCGCTAGCCGAGAACACCAACACCCACATCACCGTCCTGGCCCGCCGCGCCTACGGCTTCCACAGCCCCGAAGCCCTCATCGCGATGATCGAACTCACCCGCGGCGGCCTGTGCCCACCACTTCCCGGCCGAACCTCATGATCACACCCACGGAAGCGTCAGTTGAGCCCGATGCGGACCGGAAGACAGCGCACGTTGCTCGTGCCTGCGCCGACGCGTTCCGTGGTCGTCTTCGATGGCCAGCGGGCAGCCGCGGCACGGCTGACGAATCGGCCCGTTCCCGCGCTTCTGTGGACTGATCGGGTCACTGCAATGCCTCCTCCGCATGTCACCGAGGCCGTCCTGCAAGGAGAATCCCAACCGCGGACGGCGTCCTCAACATGACCAGCGGCAGGACATACAACCGTTTGGGGCTATTCAGCTGACCGGACCATCCCAGCTCAGGGCGCGCCCCAGGGTCGCGGCGATGGTTGGCCTTCGGTGGTCCGGCGGGTGCCTCGATCTCGTGCGGTGCCAACGTCGGGGGGCGCGGTGGAGCGGACTCCCGTTCGATGCGCCGGGGCAAGGCTCGGTCCGGTCAGCTGAATAGCCCCAAGGCGTCTTATGCCGACCCCCTCGTTATGCCGACCGGGCGTGCGGGCCCGGCCGACGTGGCGGGTAGCGGGTCCGTGGGGTC
>CAYYCE010000290.1:0-542 GCA_964469635.1 uncultured Kineosporiaceae bacterium | reverse complement strand
AATCAGAGGCCCTCCAGGAAGGCGATGAGCTTGTCGGGTGGGTGGTAGCGGCCGGGCGCGGCGCCGGCCGGTGAGGTGCGGGCTAGGGCTTGCTCTTTCATCGCGAGGTCGGCGTGGATGTAGACCTGTGTGGTCGCAACGGTTTCGTGGCCGAGCCACAAGGCGATGACGGTGCTGTCGACCCCGGCAGTCAGTAGTCGCATTGCCGCTGTGTGTCTCAAGGTGTGCGGCGAGACGGTCTTCTCGATCAGCGTGGGGCAGCCGCGGGCGGCGGCGGCCGTGTGCTTGGCCAGGCGTCGTTGAACGGCGTCGGAGCTGAGCCTGCGACCACGGCTGGTGGGGAACAGCGGATCGGTGGGGGTGGCGGCTTGTTCGGTCTGCCAGGCGCGTAGGACGGCGACGGTTCCGGGATCGAGCGGGGTGATCCGCTGCTTGCGGCCCTTGCCGAGGCAGGTCACGTGGGCACCTGTCCCGAGGTGGAGATCGGCGCAGGTGAGGCCGGTCAGTTCGGACAGGCGCAGGCCGGTGTGCACGGCCAGGGC
>CAYYCE010000289.1:0-4612 GCA_964469635.1 uncultured Kineosporiaceae bacterium | reverse complement strand
CCACCGCCGAGCGCGAGGTCACCGAGATGCGGGCCGGCGCCAAGCGCGAGGTCGACGAGCACCGGGCCAGTGCCAAGAAGGAGGCCGACGACCTGCGGGTGGCCGCGAGTGCCCTGCACGAGGAGACCCGGGCCAAGGTCGAGCAGATGACCACCGACCTCGAGGTCATGCTCGCCGCCCGCCGCGAGGAGGCCGAGCGCATCGACGCCGAGCGGCACGAGCAGGCCGTGGGCCAGGCAACCCAGCTGGTCGCCGAGGCCGAGCAGCGGGCGGCCGCCGCCGAGCAGCGGGCGGCCAAGGCCGTCGAGCAGGCCGAGTCGGTGCGTCGGGACGCCGACGACCACGCGAAGCAGCTGGTGGGCAACGCCCGGCGCAACGCCGACCAGGTCATCGCCGAGGCCCGCTCGCACGCGGACAAGGTGCTGTCCGAGGCCAAGGCGGAGGCCGAGCGCAACCGCCGCGCCGCGCAGCGCCAGGTCGACGAGCTGATCCGCCAGCGGGACAGCATCACCGGTCACCTCGACCAGCTGCGCTCGCTGCTCGGGGCCACCATGCCGGGTGCCGCGGTGCCGGGGCTGGACAAGGTCGTCGACGTCGGGTCGGCCGAGGACATGGCGGACGGCGTCCCCACCGCCGGCGACATCGCCGACGAGGCCGACCGCACCATCACGCTGCCCACCCACGAGGAGGCCGCGCACCGCTGAGCCCGGGCGCGCGACCTTCCGGCACGCACATCGAGGCCGGTCACCCCATGCGGGGTGACCGGCCTCGATCGTTCCCTCGTCAACCCGCCACATGGCAGGCTGGGCCCGTGAGGACGCCGTGAGCCCGTGGACCCCGCGTAGGCCTGGAACCGCACGGTTGAGGGCCGCCGCCGGCGCAATGGCCAGGCGCAGGGCGGAGGCCCTCGGGGCCGGCAGCCGCCCCGGCGCCCCGGCGGCCAACCCCGACGACAGCCCTCACGACGGCCCTCACCACGGCCCCGGGGACGGCCCCGGGGACGGCCCCGCCGACGGATCGCAGGGCCCTCCGCAGGCCACCGCGCAGGGCACCACCGAGTCGACACCGCCGTCGGCCGGCGAGGGCGACGTCCTCCAACTGCCGTACGGCCAACCCGGCCTGCCGCTGAGCCAGGCTCATCCGTTCTACATCGGCTTCATGGGCGCCGTCGGCGTCATGGTCGCGGTGTTCCTGCTCGGCCTGCTCGGCAGGATGACCTCGGTGCTCACCCTCGTGGTGATCGCACTGTTCCTGGCGCTGGCCCTCGATCCCCTGGTGCAGTGGCTGCAGGGCCGCGGCCTGAACCGCGGGTCGGCCGTCACCCTGGTGTTCGTCGGCGTGATCGCCCTGTTCGTGGGCTTCGGGTTCGCCGTGGTGCCGCCGCTGGCCCGGCAGGCCGCCGACCTCACCACCGCGTTCCCGGGCTGGGTCGAGACCGTCCAGAAGACGGAGTGGGTGCAGCGGCTGGATCAGCGGTTCGGGATCTTCCAGGCGATCACGGAGCAGTTGCAGACCAGGTTGAGCAACGGCGAGACCGTGATGCAGCTCTTCGGCGGCGTGCTCGGCGCCGGCCAGGCCGTGATCTCAGGAGCCTTCAGCGCCTTCACGGTGCTGGTGCTCACGCTGTACTTCACGGCGTCCATGGCCAGCCTGCAGGAGGCGGTCTACCACCTGGTGCCGGCCTCGCGCCGCCCCCGGGTCCGGCTGCTGGGCGACGAGATCGTGCGGCGTATCGGCGGCTACACGGCCGGGCAGGTCATGGTGGCCACCATCAACGCCGCCTTCACCTACGTGGGACTCCAGCTGCTCGGCTTCACCTTCGCCCTGGTGCTGGCCATCACCGTGGGACTGCTGGGCCTGATCCCCCTGGTCGGGGCAACCCTCGGCGCCGTCGTGGTGACGAGTGCGGCGCTGTTCTACGGCTGGAAGTACGCGGTCGTCGTCATCGTGTACTACCTGATCTACCAGCAGATCGAGAACTACGTCATCGCCCCCCGAATCATGTCGCGCACGGTGAACGTCCCAGGTTCGGTCGCCATGCTCGCCGCCCTGGCAGGTGGCGCACTGTTCGGCATCATCGGGGCGCTGCTCGCGATCCCGGTGGCCGCCGGTGTGCTGCTGGTCCTGCAGGAAGTGATCGTCCCACGGCAGGAGAACCACTGACGCGGGACCCGGTCAGCCCGGGTCAGCCAGCTCAGCCGTAGATCCGGAACCCGCGGCTGGTCTTGCGTCCGAGGTAGCCGGCGGTGACCATCTGCTCCAGCAACGGCGTCGGCGCCCAGCCGCGTTCGCGGAACTCCAGGTACAGCGTCTTCTGGATGGCCAGCGAGACGTCGAGCCCCACGACGTCGAGCAGCTCGAACGGGCCCATCGGGTAGCCGCAGCCGTTCTTCATCGCCAGGTCGATCTCGTCGGCGGTGGCGTAGTGCTCCGACAGCATCCGCACCGAGTCGTTCAGATACGGGAACAGCAGCGCATTGACGATGAACCCGGCGCGGTCGCCGCAGGTCACCGGGTGCTTGCGGATCCGCTCGCACAGGTCGACGACGGTATCCACGACGTCGGGGGCGGTGGCCACGGTGTGCACCACCTCGACCAGCTTCATCACCGGGGCCGGGTTGAAGAAGTGCATCCCGACCACGTCGTGGGCCCGGGTGGTGGCCACGGCACACTCGATCACCGGCAACGACGACGTGGTGGTGGCCAGGATCGCGCCGGGCTTGCACACCGAGTCCAACTCGGTGAACAGCGCCCGCTTGACCTCCAGGTCCTCGACCACGGCCTCGACCACGAGATCGACCTGCGAGAGTTCGGAGACCGAGGTGACGCCGCGGATCCGGGCGAGCGCCGCGTCGCGGGCCGACTCCTCGAGCCGGCCACGGCCCACCGCCCGGTCCAGGCTCTTGGTCACCTTGGCGATCACGCCGTCGACCTTGGCCTCGCTGCGGGCCACGAAGAGGACGTCGAGACCGGCCTTCGCGAACACCTCCACGATGCCGCTGGCCATGGTGCCCGAGCCGATCACACCGACGGTCTCCACCGGCCGGACGCTCGCCCCGGCGACCCGCGGCGGCGGGGTCGAGGAGTCCGCGACGGTCGCGGACCCGCCGCGGTGGGCGTAGGTGTAGAAGCCGCGCCCGCTCTTGCGGCCGAGCAGCCCGGCGGTGACCATCTGCTTGATCATGGGGGACGGCGCGTGCAGCTTGTCGCGGTCCTGGTGGTACATGGTGTCGAGCACCTCGTAGGCGGTGTCGAGACCGATCAGGTCCATCAGCGCCAACGGCCCCATGGGCAGGCCGCAGCCCAGCACCATCGCCGCGTCGATGTCCTCGCGGCTCGCGTACCGCGATTCCAGCATCTGTACCGCGTGGTTGAGGTAGCCGAACAGCAGGGTGTTGGCGATGAACCCGGCCCGGTCGCCGACCACGACCGGGGTCTTGCCGAGTCGCTCGGCGAGCGCCACCGCGTCGTTCACCACCCCGTCGTCGGTGACCACCGTGCGGATCACCTCCACCAGCTTCATCACCGGCGCGGGGTTGAAGAAGTGCATGCCGACCACGCGGCGGGGCTGACTGGTGGCCACCGAGATGTCCGTGACCGGCAGGCTCGAGGTGTTGGTGGCCAGGATCGCGTGCTCGCCCAGGATCGAGTCCAGCTTGCCGAAGATCTCCTTCTTCAGCTCGAGCCGCTCGGGCACCGTCTCGATCGCGATGTCGGCCGGCGCGGCGGCGTGCAGGTCCACGGTGAAGGTGATCCGTCCGAGCAGTTCGGCGGCCTCCGCCTCGGTGAGCTTGCTGCGCTCAACGGCCCGGTCCACCGATCGCGACACCCGCGCCCGGGCCTGTTCCAGCGCCGGCTCGTCGATCTCGACGGCCACCACGCGCATCCCGTTGCGGGCGAACACTTCGGCCACCCCGGCTCCCATGGTTCCGAGCCCGATGACGGCGGCGGTGTGGAACTCGCGCGACATGGTGTCCTCCTCGACGTGGCCGGCTTGTGCAGTCTCGCACCGGCGAGCCGCCACGAAGAGGGTCCTTGGTGCGGCGCTCGCCACACCACGGCTGCGCCGCGCCGCTAGCGTGGGCGGGTGCGCCTCGTCATCGCCCGCTGCAGCGTCGACTACTCCGGCCGGCTGACGGCCCACCTGCCGCCGGCGACCCGTCTGCTGCTGATCAAGGCGGACGGCAGCGTCCTTGTGCATTCGGACGGCGGCTCCTACAAGCCGCTGAACTGGATGAGCCCGCCGTGCCGGCTGACCGTGGGCGAACCGTCCGCCGAGGCGGCCGAGGCGGGCGTCGAGCAGGTCTGGACGGTCCGCCACGACAAGACGGACGACCGCTTGGTGGTCTCGCTGCACGAGGTGCTCCATGACAGCAGCCACGAGCTCGGCCTCGACCCGGGGTTGGTCAAGGACGGCGTCGAGGCGCATCTGCAGCAACTGCTCGCCGAGCACGTCCAGACCCTCGGCGCCGGCTACTCCCTGGTCCGCAGGGAGTTCCCCACGGCGATCGGCCCGGTGGACCTGCTCGCCCGGGACGCGGACGGCGGCCACGTCGCGGTCGAGATCAAGCGACGCGGCGAGATCGACGGCGTCGAGCAGCTCACCCGCTAC
>CAYYCE010000288.1:0-4613 GCA_964469635.1 uncultured Kineosporiaceae bacterium | reverse complement strand
ACAGGGCGGGCCGGCGGATCCCCGTGCCGACACGGGGATCCGGCCGCGGAACCATCGGCGAGACCTGTCGCCGGCCCTTGGACCGGGCCGGGGGGCCAGCGGGTACCGTCGTGACATGGCTGACGAAGCACGCGCCCGCAAGCTCGCCGACCGTATCCGCGAGATCGTCGCCGAGGCTCTGGAGAAGCGGATCAAGGACCCCCGGCTCGGGTTCGTCACGGTGACCGACACCAGGGTGACCAACGACCTGCAGCACGCGACCGTGTTCTACACGGTCTTCGGGGACGCGGTCGAGAAGGCGGACAGCGCCGCGGCCCTGGAGAGCGCCCGGGGGATGCTCCGTTCCGAGGTCGGCCGGCGCACCGGCGTCCGCCTCACCCCCACGCTGGAGTTCGTCGCCGACGCCGTCCCCGAGAACGCCGCCCATATCGAGGACCTGCTGCGCGAGGCGGCGGTCCACGACGCCGAGGTCGCCGCGATGGGTCGCACGGCCTCCTACGCCGGCGACCCGGACCCGTACCGTCCCGAGCCCACCGACGACCTCACGGACGTCGAGAGCTCGTGACGCCCAGCGGTCTGGCGGTGATCGACAAGCCGCCGGGTCTGACCTCGCACGACGTCGTCGCCAGGGTTCGCAGGATCCTGGGCACCCGCAAGGTGGGGCACGCGGGCACCCTCGACCCGATGGCCACCGGGGTGCTCGTGGTGGGGGTCGGCCGAGGCACCAGACTGCTGACCTTCCTGGTCGGGGCCGACAAGACCTACCTGGCCACCGTCCGGCTCGGTACCCGCACCCTGACCGACGACCTCGAGGGCGAGGTGTTGGAGCGCGCGGACACCTCCACGGTCACCGAGCGGGCGGTCCGGGACGGCGTCCGGGCGCTGACCGGGCGGATCGAGCAGGTGCCGAGCGCGGTCAGCGCGATCAAGGTCGACGGCACCCGCGCCTATGCCCGGGTGCGGGCGGGGGAGCAGGTCGACCTGCCCGCACGCCCGGTCACCATCCGGCGGTTCGACGTGCTCGGCCTGCGGCGCGAGACCTGTCCGCAGGGGGAGGCGATCGAGTTGGACGTCGAGGTCGACTGTTCCAGCGGCACCTACGTCCGGGCGCTGGCGCGTGACCTCGGCGCGGGACTCGGGGTCGGCGGCCATCTGACGGCGCTGCGCCGCGTCCGGGTCGGCCCCTACGACCTGTCCCTGGCGCGCACCCTGGACGAGTTGGCCGCCGCCGCCGACCCGAGCGCGGGGCTGACGAGCCTCGAACAGGCGGCCCGGACGGCGTTCCCGATCCGGGAGCTGACCGGGGACGAGGCCGTCAACCTCGGTCACGGCCGGCGGATCCCCGCGGCGGGCAGTGCCGCGGGGCCGGTGGCGGCCCTCGCCCCCGACGGCACCCTGGTCGCCATCCTGGAACAGGAGGGACCCACCTGCCGACCGCTGCTCGTCCTCGCCCCGCACGCCGGGTGAGGACCCTGGTTGCCAGGCTTCGACCTCGGCGCTGGCACAGTAGAAGGGTGCAGCGCTGGAGCGACCTCACCGAGGCGGCGGAGTATCTCGCCGCGGCGTCCGCCAGGACCGTGGTCACCATCGGCAACTTCGACGGCGTCCACCGCGGCCACCGGGCCGTGCTCTCGCGGATCGTCAAGGAGGCCCGGCAGCGGGACGCCCTGGCCGTGGCCATCACCTTCGATCCCCATCCGCTGGCCGTCCTGCGTCCCGAGGCCGCTCCCGCGGTTCTGACCGGCCTGGAGTACAAGCTCTCCCTGCTCGCCGAGACCGGGCTCGACGCCGTTCTGATCATGGCCTTCACCCGGGAACTGGCCGGCTGGAGCCCCGAACGTTTCGTGCGGAAGGCGCTGGTGGACGCACTGCGCGTCGGCGGCGTGGTGGTGGGTCACGACATGCGCTTCGGGCACCGCAACAGCGGTGACGTCGCCACGCTGCGGACGCTGGGGGAACGGCTGGGCTTCGAGGTGCTGCTGCTGGACGACCTCGGCTTCGACGGGACGGAGCCGGACGGCGACCCGGCGGGGGCGGCCGGGCGGCGCTGGTCCTCGACCTGGGCGCGGGAACTGTTGGTCGCCGGGGACGTCGAGACCGCCGTCGCGGTGCTGGGCCGACCCCACCGGGTCACCGGAACCGTGGTGCACGGCGATCACCGCGGACGCCTGCTGGGGTTCCCGACCGCCAACCTGTCCCAGGACGCCGTGGGCCTGATCCCCCGGGACGGCGTCTACGCCGGGCGGCTGGTGCTGCTCGAGCCGGGTTCGGGCGAGGCCGACGGCACCCGGATGCCCGCCGCCGTCTCGGTCGGCACCAACCCCACCTTCGACGGTCATCAGCGCCGGGTCGAGGCCTACGTGCTCGACCGCGACGATCTGGATCTGTACGACCTGAAGGTCGCGGTCGAGTTCGTCAGGCTGTTGCGGCCCACACTGCGGTTCGACTCCGTGGACGCCCTGGTGGTCCAGATGCGCGACGACGTCGAGCAGGCTCGCGACGCCCTGCTCGGGTGAGCCCGCCGCAGGCCCCCGCCCGACCTCACACCGAACGCCGCACCGGGTGCCACACCGGGTGCGGACGCTCCCGATTCGGTCGGTGACCAGGGGCACTGATACCGTGACGGGTGCCGTCGAACGGCCGCGGATCCACAGAGCCCGGGTGAACCAGCCCCGGCGCGCCGCGCAACGACACGAGATGGGGAAACGCCGAGTGGCACTGGACACCGCGACCAAGAAGCAGATCATGTCCGACTACGCGACCAGCGAGAACGACACGGGTTCCCCCGAGGTCCAGGTCGCGATGCTCACCCACCGCATCAAGGGTCTCACCGAACACCTCAAGGAGCACAAGCACGATCACCACTCCCGTCGCGGCCTGCTGATCCTCGTCGGTCAGCGCCGCCGCCTGCTGCAGTACCTGCAGCGCACCGACATCACCCGCTACCGCTCGCTCATCGAGCGACTCGGCCTGCGCCGGTGACACTCGGAGCCGCCGTCCCCGCGAGGGGCCGCGGCTCCGCCGCATCACTCCTCGCGCAGCCGCGTGGATCGATTCGTGCGACGCCGGTCCTCGGTAGTGGCTTTCGGACCGGGGACGCTGTTCAGGCAGCGTCTCCCGCGACCGAGGGCCTCGATCGAAGACCGGATCCGCCCGACGTCCTCCGACTGCGCCGAGACTTCACAACGGTCAATCACAACGGAGAGGACACCCGATGGAGGGTCCTGAGATCACCAGCGGCGAAGCCGTCATCGACAACGGCAGCTTCGGCACGCGCGTCGTCCGGTTCGAGACCGGGCGGCTGGCGCGCCAAGCCGCAGGTTCGGCCACCGTCTACCTGGACGGCGACTCGATGCTGCTGTCCACCACCACCGCGGGCAAGCAGCCCAAGGAGCAGCTCGACTTCTTCCCGCTCACCGTCGACGTGGAGGAGCGGATGTACGCGGCGGGCCGGATCCCCGGCTCGTTCTTCCGCCGGGAGGGGCGCCCGGGCACCGAGGCGATCCTCACCTGCCGGCTCATCGACCGGCCGCTGCGGCCGTCGTTCGTCAAGGGACTGCGCAACGAGGTGCAGGTCGTCGTCACCGTGCTCTCCCTCGACCCCGACGACGTCTACGACGTGGTCGCCATCAACGGCGCCTCCATGTCGACCCAGCTCGCGGGGCTGCCGTTCAGTGGCCCCATCGGCGGGGTCCGCATCGCCCTGATCGACGGCCATTGGGTCGCCTTCCCGCGGCACAGCGAGCTGGAGCGGGCGGTCTTCGACATGGTCGTCGCCGGCCGGGTGGTCACCTCCGGCGCCGACGCCGCCTCGGACGACGTGGCGATCATGATGGTCGAGGCCGAGGCCACGGACAACTCCTGGGTGCTGATCTCCGAGGGCGCCGGCGCACCGACCGAGGAGGTCGTCGCCGGCGGGCTCGAGGCCGCCAAGCCGTTCATCGCCGCGCTGGTTCGGGCGCAGGCCGAGGTGGCCGCCACGGCCGCCAGGCCGACCGCGGAGTTCCCGGTGTACCCGGACTACGCCGACGACGTCTACGACGTCGTGTCCGCGGCGGCGAGCGAGGACCTGTCGGCCGCCCTGCGGATCGCCGGCAAGACCGAGCGTGAGAGCCGGCTCGACGAGATCAAGGACGCCGTCAAGGGCCGATTCGCCGTCGAGTTCGAGGGCCGCGAGAAGGAGATCTCGGCGGCCTTCCGTGCGGTCACCAAGAAGCTGGTGCGCCAGCGGATCCTGCAGGACAAGGTCCGGATCGACGGTCGCGGCCTGGCGGACATCCGCCAGCTGTCGGCCGAGGTCGAGGTGATCCCACGCACGCACGGTTCGGCCCTGTTCGAGCGCGGCGAGACCCAGATCATGGGCGTCACGACGCTGAACATGCTGCGCATGGAGCAGCAGATCGACTCGCTGTCGCCGGTGTCCAAGAAGCGCTACATGCACAACTACAACTTCCCGCCGTACTCGACCGGTGAGACCGGCCGGGTGGGTTCGCCCAAGCGGCGCGAGATCGGTCACGGCGCGCTCGCCGAGCGGGCCCTGGTGCCGGTGCTGCCGAGCCGCGAGGAGTTCCCCTACGCGATCCGGCAGGTCTCCGAGGCGCTGGGCTCCAACG
>CAYYCE010000287.1:3179-4616 GCA_964469635.1 uncultured Kineosporiaceae bacterium | reverse complement strand
CGGCCAACGCGGCCCTTGACACGGCGGCCTGGGTGAGCCCCTTCCGTGGAAGAGGCGGAGCGGGTCTGCGACCAGGCGTCCTGCCGATGCGGCTGAGTGTCCGGCCGGCGTCATCGGCCACGTTGATCGTCGCGGGGTCCGGGACGTCGGTTGTGTCCAGAAGTGCCCGCGCTTGGCCGTGGTGGACCCTGGCGGCCCGGGGCTTGTCGCACGCCTATCGCACGCCGGGAGGTGTCTCTGCTGGTGTGGATGCACGGTTGCTGGAGGCGCGTGCAGGACGTGGCCCGCTGCGTGTGTCGGCTGACTGGTTTCCCACAAGTTTTGCGCTACCCTCCTGACTGGAGTGTCTGGCAAAACAGGGGGGAAACATGGCGGCGCCGGACGAGGCGAACCGGGCGGTGGACGCTGTCCTGGGCGGTGCCTGCGCGGGGGACCTGGAGGGGCAGGGGCTGGAGTTCAAGGTTGACATCGACCGGTCGGCGCAGGACACCCAACGGATGCTCGCCGAGGCGGCGGCGTGCCTGGCCAACGCCCAGGGGGGCGTGATCATCGTCGGGGTGGACGACAAGTCCACCGGTCCGGCGGCGCTGCGGGGCACCCGCCTGGACGTCGACGCGACCCGGCACCGCCTGTTCGAGCTGACCGAACCGGGTCTGGTCGTCGGGGTCGATCTGATCACGCGGGAGGGGTGTGACCTCTTGGTGGTCTCGGTACCGGTGAGCCCGACCGTGCACGCGGTGGGCGGACGATGCACGGAGCGGATGGGGGCGTCGTGTGTGCCGATGTCTCCGGAGCGGATCGCCACCGTGGTGGCCGACCGCCGCGGCCAGGACTGGTCGTTGCACGACAGTGGTCTGGGCCTCGACGTGGTCGATCCGGTCGCCGTCGCTGGGGTGCGCACCCTGTTGGAGCGGGTTGCCGATCCGACGCGGCGGGCGTTTGCCCGGCTGACCGACCTCGACTTGTTGCGCAGTCTGGGAGTGCTCACCCAACGATCGACGCTGACGAATGCCGGGGCGCTGCTGCTGGCCGCCGGGGCCGTCGACGAGCAGCTGGCCTACGTGTACCGCCGCTCGCCAACCGGTGCGCTCGTCGTCAACGAGCACCTCACCTCGCCGCTTCTGCCCGCCTTGCAGCGGGTGTTCGACCTCATCGACGCCCGTCTGGAACGCACGTCGGTCAACGTCGCCGGCGGGCAGCAGATCCAGGTCGCTGACCTGCCCGAGACCGCCCTGCGCGAGGCATTGGTCAACGCCGTCATGCACCGCGACTACCGACGCGCCGGGCACGTGATGGCCGAGCACGCCCCGACCCGGTTCGCTGTCACGTCCCCCGGACCGTTTCTCACCGGGATTACTCCGCACAACGTGCTCACCACCTCCTCGCGTACCCGAAACCCCCACCTGGCCACGGTCATCCGCGCTCTTGGCCTGGCCG
>CAYYCE010000287.1:0-3169 GCA_964469635.1 uncultured Kineosporiaceae bacterium | reverse complement strand
GCCGAGACCGCCGGGACCGGGGTCGACCGCATGGTCGCCGCCATGACCCGCATCGGCCACCAGCCCCCCGTGTTCACCGACGACACCGACCACGTCCAGGTCACCCTGACCGGCGGGGCGCCCAACGCCTACCTCACCCGCTACACCGCGTCCTTGCCGACCGGGCAGGCCGACGACGCCGACACGACGCTCATCCTGTTCACCTTGCTCACCCGCCGTACCACCGACGCCGCCCAGGCCGCTCCGCTGCTGCAGCGTCCCGAGGGCGAAGCCCAGGGCGTGCTCGCACGGCTCGCAGCCCCACCCATCGCGATGCTCGAACCCACCCGACAGTCCGCCCACCGCGCCAGGCCCACCTACCGCCTGCGCAGCGACGTCCTGGCGGCCCTCGGCCCTGCGGTCACCTACAACCGCCGCGCTACCGACGACTACGACCGGAAGATCATCGCCATGGTCCGCGAAACGGGGCAGGTCAACGGCCGCATGGTCAAGCTCATGCTCGACATCGACACCGCCGCCGCATCCCGCGTGTTGGGCGATCTTGTTGAGCGCGGCGTGCTGGCCAAGACCTCACGCGCGCAACGAGGACCATCCGTCACCTACGGACCAGGACCCTCCTTTCCGGCCTCGCCCCCCAGACGCTGAAGCCGCCACCACCTCAGCGACACGACCCCGCAGACACCCCACCCAGGAACCACCCCACGAGCCAGCCCGACTCCTTCCCCGAAGCGTCAGCGAAGCGACTCGGTGTCCAGGACGACGGCCGCCGCAGGTCTGGAGAGGTCTCGGTGCCGGCCAGCCCGGGCAAAGGTGAGGGACTCATCAGCCGCTGTCCAGTCAGACCGGCGGCCCAGCCCGACCAGGCTGACAGTGCCTGCCCGGTCCTCCCGATCCTCGAACACCCGCCCCGATCGCGCCCGACGTGCCCGAACCGCAAACCCAAAGGCCAGGGGCACCACGTCGACGCCGGCGCGGGGCCGAGGCGCAACCAGCAGGATCGCGGCGGGCCGGTCCAGGCGGCCCGGGCGGCCCGTTCCGCGGCGTCGCCTATTGCACGTTGTCGCACGGCACCAAGACCACCCGAACGGGTCACAACGTGATCATGCCCCTGACCAGGGGTTTTGTGGAGCGGGTGACGGGAATCGAACCCGCACTGTCAGCTGGGAAGACAACAACCCTCGCGGCGGCTGGCGCTGCCTCTGCGTGCGCCCAGCTGTCGGCAGGTGCTCCACTGCTGGAATAACATGGCCCGTGACCAGCAGCTTCGTGCGATGGCCGGCGACGACGCCGCTCAGCCCGGGGCGGGGCGCGACATGGATGCCGGTTGCTGCATTGCCGTGGCCGTTGACCGTGTCTGACCCTGAGGCACCCCCAGGGCCGCCGCTTGTCGCACGCCGATCGCACGCCGGAGGCGAGGTCATCGTGTCCGCCGTTGCTGGAGGTCGGCCGTGGTGAACACGCCACGGACTCGGCTGCGGCGGCGGTGGGGCGGGGCCGTCTGCCCTGGCCGTCCAGAGCGAGGCGAAGGACGAGGCGCTGTGGTCTGTGACTTCTGCTCGGGCGGATGGCTCCGTCCGGCACCGGCGCAGCTCGTTGCCTATAGCGTGTGATGCATATAGCGTGTGATGCATGGCTCGCCTGTATGACGCCGAGGTGGAGCCGGAGGTGCGATCGTGGCTGGACAGTCTCACCGACCGGGATTTCGGTCGGGTCGACTTCCTGGTCGGTGTGCTCGCGGAGCAGGCCGAGACATTGGGGAGCCGTACGCCCGCCACCTGGGTGGGAAGGTGCGCGAGCTGCGGTTCCACCTGCTGCGCAGGCAGACCCGTGTGACGTACTGGTTGGCGCCCGGACGGCGGGTGGTCCTGCTCACCGTGTTCCACAAGACCCGCAGCGCCGAGGCCAGCGAAGTGCAACGCGCGATCCGGGTCCAACACCTGTGTGAGACGACCCACGGCCTGGCGAGCGAGGCATACCACCGGCGAGGAGAAGACCATGAGTGAGCCCCACGGCTCCTACGAGCAGCTGGCTGCCGCTCGACGGTCCACTGCCGACTTCCGCGAGGGCTACGACGAGGCTCGGCGGGCGTTCGTGATCGGCCAGGCGGTCCGGGAGCGGCGGCTGGCACTGGGGCTGTCGCAGACCGAGGTGGCGGCCCGGGCAGGGATGACCCAGCCGGCCCTGTCCCGCCTGGAGGCAGGTGGCTCGGTGCCGACGATCCCGGTGCTGGAGCGGATCGCCCTCGCCCTGGACGCCGAGCTCATCGTCACCCTCGCGCCTTCGGCTGCCTGAGAAGGGCGCTGGGAGGCGCACGAGAACTTCTGCGCCACATCGACTGCGCGCCCACGACCCGGACTCCGCCGCCGTCGATCTCCTAGACCACATCAGTGACAACGAGTGGAGGCCGAGACTGTCAGGCGGAGCGCTGATGCCCGTTCGCCCGGCCCTCTGCCGGGAGGCAGGTCTGATCGAGGTCGAGGTCGAGGTCGAGAGAGCCTTGGAGTCCATCGGGGAGGGCCCGCAGGCTCTGCACCGGCAGGATCGATGCCAGTCGCAGCGGATCGAGGGACGGTTGGGACGCTGAGCACCGTGAGTCGGCTACCGAATGAGTGGGTTCCGCACACATAGTGCGGAACAGGCTGATCACACCAGCCCGATCGGCCCGGCAACGCAGATCCTGCACACGCAAGCGATGCGCAACTCCACGGTCCGGGACGACCGCCCCACGATGACGCGGCATTCCGCCGACGGCGGCGCGCCGCTCGTCGCCATGGCCAGTTCGTCGCTCTCGCTGGCGCGGGGGACAATCCGGGGGAGGGGCATTGCACGGCCCCGGAGGCGCCGCGCGTGGGTGGCTGCTCGGCGGATTGCCGCGGTGAGGAGGGCCGGCGATGATCGTGCCTTCCGCCGGGACTTCGGGCGATCCGAGGTGGGTGTTCGTCAGCTATCGACGTCACGATGTCCCGTTCGCGGTCGGGTTGATCGCTGCCCGGATGTTGGCGGCGTTCTCCTCGCAGCAGGTCTTTCTCGACACGACGGCCAACCGGCGGGGTCTGTTCGTCCGGTCCCGGCTCCGGAAGGCGCTGGCGGACACCGGCGTCGTGGTCTGCGTGATCGGCCCCGGCTGGGAGGAGGAGATCATCCGCCGCCACCAGAAGCAGGAACGCGA
>CAYYCE010000286.1:1651-4617 GCA_964469635.1 uncultured Kineosporiaceae bacterium | reverse complement strand
GCGTGCCGCTGTTCTACGACGAGCGGGGCTACGGCGGCCTGTCCGACCTGGCCCGTTGGTACATCGGCGGCCTGCTGGCCCACGCGCCGTCGTTGTTGGCCTTCACCAACCCGACCGTGAACAGCTACCACCGGCTGGTGCCAGGCTTCGAGGCCCCGGTCAACCTGGTCTACTCGGCCCGCAACCGCTCGGCCTGTGTCCGCATCCCGGTCACCGGGTCGAACCCCAAGGCCAAGCGGATCGAGTTCCGGGTGCCCGACCCGTCGTCCAACCCGTACCTGGCGTTCTCAGCCATGATGATGGCCGGCCTGGACGGCATCAAGAACCGGATCGAGCCGCCGGCCCCCGTCGACAAGGACCTGTACGAGCTGCCCCCGGAGGAGCACGCCTCGATCCCGCAGGTTCCCGGTTCGCTGACGGCCGTGCTGGACTCCCTGGAGGCAGACAACGCCTTCCTCACCGAGGGCGGTGTGTTCACCGACGACCTGATCGAGACCTGGATCGACATCAAGCGCACGCTCGAGGTCGACCCGATCCGGCTGCGCCCGCACCCGCACGAGTTCGAGCTCTACTACGACATCTGATCTTCGTCGTCACGCCGAAAGGGCCCCTGAACTGCAGGTTTGCAGTGTCAGGGGCCCTTTCCGTTGGTCCGCAAGGGCCCAATACCGCAGAAATACCGCAGGAGATTCCGCTGAGCTGCTGCCGACGGCTCGTGACGACCCGTGCGAGTCACCGCCCTACGAACCGCTCCTCCTACGCCTACTCCCCCGGTTGGAGGTCCGCGTGCGCCGTCTTCCGGTCGAAGGCGCTCGCACTGCGACGGAACTCGTTGCGGTCGACGCCCTCCCTCAGAGGGATAGCGTCAGCGAGCCGATCCCTTGCCTGCTCCAACGCAAGCGCGATGTCGGCACGGGAATGGTCGAGGTACCGCAGTACCCCGATCTGCGTGATCGAGTGTGCGGCACCGAGAACCTCAGCCAACCGTCGACGTCGGGAATCTGGACCGTCCGGAACTGGCCGGGTTCATACACTTCGATTGGAATCACCTGCTGCAGCTCGAGCGCCGGCCAGTGCTTGCCCTCTGCGTCGCGAAGGAGCCTCCATGAGCGGCCACCTGACCTCAGCCTGACCTCAGCGCTCAGCCCTGGAGCCGCCGACGCCTCGGCGACCAGCTCGCTCGGCGAAGGCGTCGAGCGCGTCGATGACATCCTGGGCGATCCAGGCCCGGTTGCGTTGTCCGCCTGCGGCGCGAGTGAGGATGCCCGCCGCCTCCAGTTGTTCGACGGCTCGTTGGGCGGCCGACAGGGCAACCCCCGTCGTGGACTCGACGTGGGCGACGTCGACGGCGGGCTGGTTGAGCAGGTGCGGGAGCAAGCGCCGCGCCGCGGAGCCCCGCCGGGAGGGCAGTTTCTGGCTCCAGTCCTCGTAGATGTGCTCCAGGTCGTCGACCAAGGCCCGGCCGTTGCCGATCGCCCGGAACGACGCGTTGATGAACTGCCGGATGATCGGCTCGACGTGGCCGGCGCGGTAGTCGGTGAGCGCGTCGAAGTAGGCAGAGGTGTCGGTGAGCAGGCCGGCGGAGACCGGGACCGTCAAGGTGCGGGTGACGCCTGAGTGGCGCAGCTTTGCGTGGACCAGGGTCCGGCCGGTGCGGCCGTTGCCGTCGTTGAAGGGGTGGATCGTCTCGAACTGCGCGTGGGCGATGGCCACCTGCACCAGCACCGGCAGATCCACTCGGCCGACGAATGCGATGAGGTCATCGAGCGCGGCCAGAACCCGTGAGTGATGCGGCGGGACGAACGACGCGGTGTGCGGGCTCAACGCGTTGCTGCCGATCCAGACCTGCTGGTCACGCAAGCGGCCGGGCGAGGCGTACGGATGACCGTCGAGCAAGGCTCGGTGGGCCGCGAGGATCGCCTCGACACTGATGTCATCGGCCAGCGCGACGGCCTTCTCCATCGCGGTCACGTTCGCCGTCACCAGTCGGGCGTTGGGGCCGGCCTTCGCGTCGATGGCGGCCAGGGCCAGGGCGCGGGCGCCGGTGGTGACGCCCTCGATCTCCGAGGACGACGCCGACTCGGTGCGCAGCAGCACCGAGGCCAAGGGCGCAAGCTCGGCGGCCCTGTCGTCTCCTTCGCGCATCGCACGGTGCTCGGCGACGGCGCTGACCTCGGCGTCGAACCGGGCGATCTCGCGAACCGCGTCCTCGGCCTCCGCCTGGAGAGCCGCATCGACCTGCGGCGTGGCTTCCGCGATCGAGACCGGCACGGCCGACTGGTACGGTCCACGCGCCGTGAGCCGCTGACGTCGCGAGGCAGAATGGTCGGGTTCGCGGTCCCAGGCGTGCGTTTCCCAGCCGACCACGAACTCGGGCTGCATCCGTCCTCGTTCTTGGTTCACACAGGCACGTTACACCACTTTATTCAGCAAAGTGGTTTAGCCGCGCAGCGAGCCCGCGGAGAGTCAGACCGCCAACCCTCGCCGCGCGCCACCTCCCCGACCGCCTCGATGGCGTTGGCCGGCGCATCGTGCGCCAGGCCATCGCATAGCTCTCCTCGACCATCTGGGGTGACCGAGGGCGTCATCAGCCCGCCGCGGCCCCGGCGACCTGGGGCTTCGACGCGCACAGCGACGCCCCGTCCATCACCGCTTGGCGGACGTGGGAGACGGCGAGGACACGATCGCCGCCAAGGCGCTCGCGTTCCCGCGCTTCAAGGGCCTTCCGGAAGTACGCTCCGAGCGAGAGGGCGCCCCTCGACCGGACGGCGAAGCGCCGGCACCAGGTAGGCCGCACCACCGGCCGGGTCGGCTCCGGCCACGTCGCCCGGGTTCGACAGCCGACAGCGCCGCAACGACAGGCAGCCGCACCCGATGCAGCTGTCCAAGCCGTCCCGCAACTGCTGCAGCGCAACGATCTGCTCGTCCAAACGGTCGCGCCAGTCGCGAGAGATGCGTTGCCAGTC
>CAYYCE010000286.1:0-1641 GCA_964469635.1 uncultured Kineosporiaceae bacterium | reverse complement strand
GCGCGCACCTCCTCCAACGACAACCCGATGTTGCGAGCGGCCCTCACGAACGCCAACCGCCGCAACACGTCCCGGCGATACCGGCGCTGGTTGCCGGCGCTGCGTTCCGCGGCGATCAGCCCCTGCGCCTCGTAATAGCGCAGGGCCGACGGCGCGAACCCGCTGCGCTGCGACACCTCCGTCAAGGTCAGCAGATCGTCGGCCTTCACCCCGCCACCTCTCGCCGTGCCATCGCGCTCACGTTCGCTCTCATTGACTTCAAGTTCACTTGAACTTGAAGTATAGAGGGCGACACATCGTCGGCATCGAGGAGCACCACCATGACAACCGCACTGATCACCGGAGCCTCGGCCGGTCTCGGTCGCGCCCTGGCCCGCGCCCTCGCCGTCCGGGGCTGGCAGCTGGTGATCGATGCCCGCGGCGAGCGGGCCCTGGTCGAGACCGCCGCCGAGTTGTCGAGCTCGACCCGGGCCGTCGCGGTCCCCGGGGACCTCACCGACCCGGCCCATCGCACCGCCCTGGCCGACGCCGTCCGCGTCCTGGCCGACGGTGAGGGTCTGGACCTGCTGGTGCACAACGCCAGCACCCTGGGACCGACCGGGTTGCACCCGTTGGCCGACACGGACGAGGCCGAACTGCGGCTGATCCTGGAGACCAACCTGGTCGCGCCCCTGGCACTGACCCGCATCCTGCTCCCCGACCTGCGCCGGGCCCGCGGCACCGTGCTGACCATCAGCTCGGACGCCGCCGTGGCCCACTACCCGACCTGGGGCGGCTACGGGGCCAGCAAGGCCGCCCTCGACCACCTCGCCGGCACGCTGGCCGCTGAGCACCCCGAGCTCACCGTCCATGCCGTCGATCCCGGCGACATGCGCACCGCCATGCACCAGGCCGCCTTCCCCGGCGAGGACATCGGCGATCGGCCGCTGCCGGAGACCGTCGTCCCGCACCTGCTGGGGCTGCTCGACGTCCCCCGGGCCAGCGGCCGATGCCGGGCGACCGACGTGGCCGCGGGCGGAGCGACCCGATGACCTCGACGGCGCCGCAGACCAGGTTCGCGCTGCCCGAGGATCTGACCGCCCGGCTGCCACCCGAGCACCGGGGCCTGCGGCGCGACCAGGTGCGCCTGCTCGTCGCCCGCCCCGACGGCATCACCCACACCCGCTTCACCCACCTCGCCGACCACCTCGCGCCCGGCGACCTGGTCGTGGTCAACACCTCGGCCACCCGGGCCGGGGAGTTGGACGCCGAGGCCGTGACACCACCCCGGATCGGTCCCCGGGTGGTGCACCTGGGAAGCCGGGTGTCCGGCTCCCGGTGGGTCGTCGAGATCCGGACGGCACCCGACGCCACCCGTGCCGTCCTCGACCACGAGGCCGGCGACGTGCTGCAGGTCGACGGCACGCGGATCGTCCTGCAGGCCCCGCACTCCGGAACCGCGGCCTCGCCCACCGGCGTCGGCAACCGGCTCTGGCTCGCCCAGGCCACCGATGCCGGGGCACTGCGCCGAGCGGTGCGCCGAGGCGCCCGGCCGATCGCCTACGGCTATCTCGACCGCCGGCTGCCGCTGACCGCCTACCAGACGATCTTCGGACGTCGCCCGGGCAGCGCCGAGATGCCCAGCGCCGCCCGCCCCTTCAC
>CAYYCE010000285.1:0-4651 GCA_964469635.1 uncultured Kineosporiaceae bacterium | reverse complement strand
GGCGGACCGTGTCGTCGCTGACCCCGAGCAACTCTGCCGCCTGGCGGATCCGGAAGGACGTCACCGCAAGAGCATATCCGCAGTTGCGCAACCTCTTACCTTGAAGTACCGCAATTGCTGTTCCATCGACCAGAATGTCACGCAGGTGCAAACCATGGCGACAGCAGCCCGTCGGCCAATCCGGTCAGGGAGTCGGCCGTCGGGTCGGCGCCCCCGATGTCCTCGACCCGCCGAGTCTCGAACCGCCGGGTCTCGAACCGCCGGGTCATCGCGCTCGTGTCGCAGAGGGTCTCCTCGACCAGGATCACCGTGGCTCCCACGGACGCCGCTCCCTCGGCTGCACCGCGCTGGTCGGACGGCTCGATCGTGGCGCACCTCCCACCGTCGCGCAGGCGCCGACGATCCCCCGATGATGAGCGTCGTGGGCGCACGACGACGGGACCACTCAGGGCCACGCCCGGTTCGTCCGGGAGTCGATCGACTCCGACCCGGTCCGGTGAGGGTGCGGTGAGCGTGGTCTCGAGCCTGGCCTCGTTCGCGGTCGTGGCGGGGCTGATGACCATCACGCCCGGCCTGGACACGGCTTTCGTGCTGCGCACCGCGGCCCGTGGTCCGCGGGCGGCGGCCTTCGCCGCGGCGCTCGGGATCACCAGCGGGGTGTTGGTGTGGGCGGTGGCCGCCGCGGTGGGCGTCTCGGCGCTGCTGGCCGCCTCGGAACAGGCCTACACGGTGCTGCGGATCGTGGGCGCCCTGTACATGGTGCGGATCGGGGTGGGGATGCTGCTGGCGGCCAGCCGCCCCTCTCACGCCGGGTCGCGGCCCCCTTCCCACGGAGTCGGGGCGGGGTGCCCCCCCCACAGGGGGGGGGCACCCCCCCCCCGCCCCCCGGCGGGGGGGGGGGGGGGGGCCCCCCGCCCCCCCCCGGGGGGGGGGGGCGCCCCCTCCCCGGGGGGGGGGGGGGGTGCCCCCCCCCGGTGGGGGGGCCCCCCGGCCCCGACTCCTGCGGCAGGGGGTGCTCGTCAACCTGCTCAACCCCAAGATCGGGGCCTTCTACCTGGCACTGCTGCCGCAGTTCCTGCCGCCGGGCCACTCGCCGGCCCTGATGGGGGTGCTGCTGGCCGGCGTTCACAACCTGGAGGCCATGGTCTGGTTCACCGGGATCATCCTGGCCGTCGACCGGATGCGGCCCTGGTTGACCGCCCCGGCCGTGCAACGCTGGATCGACGCTGTCGCGGGCGTCACGGTCACCGCGCTCGGCCTCGCACTGGGGCTGTCCCGTTCGTGACGGCCGGTCCGCCGCTCTACGGTGGGTCCATGGCCGAGATCGCTGTCGGGGCACACGTCGAGCAGGACGATCCGATCGAGCAGGCGCGAGTGCGCGACACCGACGTCGTGCAGTTCTTCCTCGGCGAACCGCAGAGCTACAAGGGGCCGGTCGTGGCCTACCCGGGCGGTGCCGAGGCGTTGAAGGCTGCCGCCGAGGCCGCGGGGGTCACGCTCTACGTCCACTCGCCCTATCCGATCAACGTCGCCGCCACGAACAACCGGATCCGGATCCCGGGCCGGAAGCTGTTGCAGCAGCACGTGCTCGCGGCGGCCGAGATCGGGGCCAAAGGCGTGGTCGTTCACGGCGGGCACCTGGGGGCCGAGGAGGACGCCGGCATCGGGTTCGACAACTGGCGCAAGTGCATCGACGGCCTCGAGCTGCCGATCCCGCTGCTGATCGAGAACACCGCCGGCGGCGACAACGCCATGGCCCGCAGGCTCGAGGCGATCGACCGGCTCTGGGAGGCGATCGGGCGGGCCTCGGGCGCCGAATCCGTCGGGTTCTGCCTCGACACCTGCCACGCGCACGCCGGCGGCGTCGACCTGGCGGACGTCGTCGATCGGGTACTCGCCGTCACTGGCCGGATCGACCTGGTGCACGCCAACGACTCCCGCGACGCCTTCGACTCCGGCGCCGACCGGCACGCCAACTTCGGCTCCGGTCACGTGGACGGCGAGGCGTTGGCGGCCGTGGTCCGGCAGGCGGGGGCGCCGGTGATCTGCGAGACGCCCGGCGGTGTCGAGGGCCAGACGGCCGACATCGCGTGGCTGCGCGAGCGGCTCTAGCCCCGTTCGCGATCAGATCCGGCCGCGGATCGGCGTCCGCTCACCCTCGTCCGGCTCCGGCATGGTCATCTCGGCGCGCAGTCCCAGCAGCCGGATCGCACGCCCGGGCTCGCGTCTGTCGGCCAGCGCCAGCGCCTCGGCGAGCACGACCTCGGGGTCGGTCGTGGGCTCGTCCAGCTTGTGGCCGAACGTCTTGGTGAAGAAAGGCCGGTAGCGGACCTTCAAGGTGAGCCGGAACGCCGGCCGGCCCTCGCGCACCACGTCCGCCAGAACCTCTCGCACCAGGTCGCGGATCGCCGACTCGACCTCCCCGGGCTCGGTGAGGTCCTGCTGGTAGGTGTGCTCCCGGCTGCGGCCGCGGGCCACCCACGGGGTGTCGTCGACGGTCGCGGATCCGATGCCCCGGCCCAACTCCGCGTACCAGCGGCCCATTCTGGGGCCGAACTCCTCGGTGAGCAGCTCGCGGTCGGCGGCGGCGAGCTGGTTGACCGTCGTGATGCCATGCACGGCAAGGCGTTTCGATACTCGAGAGCCGACTCCCCACAGGTCGGTCGCGGGCCGGGAGCCCATCACCTCGAACCAGTTGGCGGCGGTGAGCCGGTAGGTCCCGCGCGGTTTGCCGAAGCCGGTCGCGATCTTCGCCCGGATCTTGTTGTCGCCGATGCCGACCGAGCAGTGCAGTCGGGTCGCCGCGAGCACCTCGGCCTGGATGCGGCGGGCGTAGGCCTCCGGGTCGGGGGAGCGGATGCCGACGAACGCCTCGTCCCAGCCGAGCACCTCGACCACGGCGCCGTCCATGGCCCGCAGAGCGGCCATGACCTGTTCGGAGGCGACCTCGTAGGCGGGGGCGTCGACGGGCAGGATCACCGCGTCGGGCGCCTTGCGGGCGGCCAGCCGCAGCGGCATGCCGGAGCCGACCCCGAACTCGCGGGCCTCGTAGGAGGCCGTCGAGACCACCGCGCGCTCGGAGGGGTCACCGCGGCCGCCGACGATCAGCGGCAGTCCCGCCAGTTCCGGGCGGCGCAGCACCTCGACCGCCGCGATGAACTGGTCGAGGTCCACGTGCAGCACCCAGGGGCGGCTCGTGTCGCCGCCGCCGAGGACGGCCGCCACGAGGGCGCCCGGTTCCGGCCCGGCGCGCACGATCGACCGGCCGTCCGCGTCCCACACGCCGGAGCCGCCGCAGGTCTCGTGGTAGCCGCCGCCGGTGGGTCCGGCGAAACCCGCCAGCACCACCGGAACCCGGTAGGTCGTCGCGATCCGGCGCGCCCGCTCGTCGAACTCGTGCAGTTCGTCGGGGGCGTGGACCAGACCGGCGGCGTACAGGTCCATGCCGAGGGCGGCGGTCGCCTCGAGGTGCCCGGCGATCCGGGTGTCCCTGCAGACCCCGATCCCGACCCGGTGGCCGAGCACGTCGACCACGGCGGGGGAGGTGCCCGCCGTGAAGTGCCGGGTCTCGGCGTCGCCGAGGGACATCTTGCGGTACACGGCGCGGACGCCGCCCGCATCCACGCGCAGGACACCGATGGCGCGGCCGCCGTCGGCCGGATGGGTCGGGTCGGCGTGCACCGGTGCGCCGGCCAGGGCCGTGGAACCGGCGTCCCGGCAGGCGGCCACGAGGGGGGCGAGCCGGGGATCGTCGTCCTCGATCACGGGTGCGTCGTATCCGTACCCGGTGAGCGAGAGTTCGGGGAAGACCACCAGGTCGGCCCGCGCCCGGCTGACCGCGTCGGCATGGGCGGCGACGGCGGCGTCGAGGTCCCCGGCGACGGCGGCCGGTTGGGCGGCCGCGACCCGCCACGTCCGGTGGTCCTCCGCGCTGCTCATGGCTCCACGATGCCAGGATCTCCTCAGCCGGCGGCGACGTCCCGGCGGGCCGTCCCGATCAGCCCGGCCAGCGTGGCGGCGACGGCCACGGCGACCAGGACCAGCGGTGCGGACAGGTCGGGAGCGGTGACCGGGTCGGGCACGTGCAGGAAGACGCCGAGGTCCCGGACCGGCTGTGGCACCCCGAGCAGTCCACCGATCAGGGCCAGGACGGCGCTGGCGGCCGGCGGCGCCCAGGCGAGGGCGCTCCATCGGGGCCACAGCCCGATCAGCAGCGCCGCCAGACCGGCCAACGCCATGGCTGCCGGCCACTGTCCGAGCATGTTCACGGCGGCGCGCAGCGCGACGTCCGGCCCGTCGATCACCCGCGGGGCGACCAGGGCGGACAGCCCGGCGGCGGCCAGCAGGACCACGGCCAGGCCGATCCCGGTGACGACCACCTGAGCGGCCAGCGGACTCCACCGGCGGATCCCGGTGACGAGCAGGTGATCGGCCAGGCCCGAGGCCTCGTCGTTCCGGGCCCGCAGCACGCCGAGCACGGCGAACGTCGAGGCGACGATCCCGACCAGGGTGCCCACGTAGGCCAGGTAGCCGGCCGAGGGATCGGTGGTGCCCAGCTGGGACCCGAGGAACCCGCCGACGTCGCCGGTCCGGCTCTGCTCGACGACACCGGAGCCCATCGCCGTGAGCAGGGCCCCCAGACACCCCACCG
>CAYYCE010000284.1:0-4655 GCA_964469635.1 uncultured Kineosporiaceae bacterium | reverse complement strand
CAGGTGAACCGGCCGACGATGAGCATCGACGCCCGGGGCAAGCGCCGGCTCACCTGGCCGACGACGCGGATCTTCCTGGCCAGTCCGCCCGGCAGCGGGCACGACGTCGTCCTGGTCCGCGGGATCGAGCCGTCCATGCGCTGGCGCGGCTACGTGAGTGAACTCCTCGGCCTGGCCGAGGAGCTCGGCGTCCGCACCCTGATCACCCTGGCGGCGCTGCTGGCCGACGTGCCGCACACCCGTCCGATCCCGGTCACCGGCACCAGCGAGGACGCCGGCCTGAAGCAGCGGCTCGGGATCGAGGAGTCGACCTACGAGGGCTCGACGGGCATCGTCGGGGTGCTGCAGGACGCAGCCGGCGTCCTGGGCCTGCCCGGGCTGTCGTTGTGGGCCGCGGTCCCCCACTACGTGGGCCAGCCGCCGTCCCCTAAGGCCACGTTGGCCCTGCTGCGGCGGGTCGAGGAGGCGCTGGACCTCACGGTTCCCCTGGGCGACCTCGACGAGGACGCCCGGGCCTGGGAGCACGGGGTGGACGAGCTGGCGGAGGAGGACGGCGAGATCGGCGCCTACGTCCGCCAGCTCGAGGAGGCCAAGGACACCGCCGACCTGCCCGAGGCCAGCGGCGAGGCCATCGCGCTCGAGTTCGAGCGCTACCTGCGTCGGCGCGGCGACGAGCCCAACCGCGGCTGAGCCCCGTCACCCGGGCCGGTGCACCTCGGGTGCTCAAGGTCCGAGATGTCCTCGGACGCCGCCGCGAGCAGCGCGTTCGCCGGCTCCCGAAGCACCCGACGGTCAGGAGAGGTCGACGCCGAGCAGCGCGTCCGCGCAGGCGGCCACCAGCGCCGCAGCACCCGTCTCCCCGGCCGGCCCGCCGCCGGCCAGCGCCTCGCCGGCCCAGGCGTCGATCACGCCCAGTGCGCCGGGGGCGTCGAGGTCGTCGGCGAGGTGCCGGCGGACGCCGTCCAGGACCGCCCGACCGTCGGGCCCCCGATCGAGGGCCACGGCGGCCCGCCAGCGGGCCAGGCGCCGTTCGGCCGCGGCGAGTTCGGCGGCGGTCCACTCCCAGTCGCCGCGGTAGTGGTGGGCCAGCAGCGCCAGCCGGATCGCCATCGGCTCCACGCCGTCGGCGCGCAGCCGGGAGACCAGCACCAGGTTGCCCCGGGACTTGCTCATCTTGTGGCCCTCGTAGCCCACCATGCCCGAGTGCACGTAGGCCCGGGCGAACGGTGAGGTGCCGGTCAGGGCATGGGCGTGTGAGGCGCCCATCTCATGGTGCGGAAAGGCCAGGTCGGAACCGCCTCCCTGGACGTCGAAGGACATCCCCAGGTGCTCGAGGGCGATGACGGTGCACTCGATGTGCCAGCCCGGCCTGCCCCGGCCCAGGCTCGCCCCGTCCCACTCGGGCTCCCCGGGGCGCTCCACCCGCCACAGCAGCGGGTCGAGCGGGTGTTTCTTGCCGGGGCGCGACGGGTCGCCGCCGCGTTCGGCGCACAGCGTGGCCATGCTCATCTGGTCGAGATGGGCGACCTCGCCGAAGGCGGGATCGGAGTGGGCGGCGAAGTAGACGTCGCCGTCCGCCTCGCCGTCGCCGCCGGGCACGGCGTAGGCGTGCCCCGTGGCCAGCAGCCGCTCGACCGCGGCCACCACCAGCGGAAGCGTGTCGACGACTCCCAGGTACTGCTCGGGCGGCACCACCCGCAGCGCGGCCATGTCATCGGCGAACAGCTGGGTCTGCTCGGAGGCCAGCCGGTGCCAGTCGACCCCGATGGCCTGGGCCCGCTCGAGCAACGGGTCGTCGACGTCGGTGACGTTCTGGACATAACGCACCTGCAGGCCGGCGTCCCGCCAGGCCCGATTGAGCAGATCGAAGCCGACATAGGTGGCCGCGTGGCCCAGGTGGGTCGCGTCGTAGGGAGTGATGCCGCAGACGTACATCCGGGCGGTGGGTCCCGCGACCGCCTCGCCGAGCGCTCTGCGCGAGGTGTCCCACACCCGGACACCGGGCCCGCGGCCGGGCAGTTCGGACAGCGGGGGCGCGGGCCAGCGGGTCACGCCAGTGAGCCTAACCGCAGCCCTCGGCGCGGGCACACCAGGGCACCGGTCAGAGGCGGGGCCGGTCAGAAGGCGGGCCAGGGGATCACCGGACGGCGTGCACCGGGGCGTGGGAAGCGGCCTGTCGAGCACAACCGATCGAGGCGCTCCCTGGTGCGGTCCACCTCCGGCGTGCTGAGCAGCTCGGCCAGCTCGGCGCCGAGTTCGCCGGCGAGGTGCCCGGCCAGTCGCTCCAGGTCGGCCAGTTCACCCTCGTCGAGCCGCCGCCCGGCCCACCCCCAGAGCACCGTCCGCAGTTTGTCCTCGACGTTGAAGGTCAACCCGTGGTCGACCCCGCGCAACGTGCCGTCCCGCTCGCGCAGCACGTGACCGCCCTTGCGGTCGGCGTTGTCGACGATCGCGTCGAACAGCGCCATGGTGCGCAACTGCGGGTCGTCGGCGTGCACCAGGGCCACCCGGGAGCCGTCGTAGGTCTCGGCCCGGACCACCTCGAGCCAACCGGGCGGCACCGCGTCGACCGGGACCACCTCGACTGCGCCGCCCCCCGGCTCGGGCAGGTCGTCGTCGGCGCCCTCGACCCAGGCCTGCACGCTGCCCGGACCATGTGGTCCGTCCCGCAACAGCGTGGGCGGCACCAACGCCCAGCCGGCGGCCGCGGACAGCCGGTAGGCGGCCACCTCACGGCGGGCCAGGGTCCGGGCCGGGAAGTCCCACAGCGGCCGTTCGCCGGCGATCGGCTTGTAGACGCAGCGCCGGCCGGAGCCGTCCAGGCTGACCTCGGCGAGCAGCGTCGCGTTGGACGCCTCGACGAGGCGGCCGAGCACCTCGACCTCTCCCCGGGCGAGCAGATCGAGGACGGCGTCGTCGTCGGTGGCGTGGCGGGTCAGCGGCGATAGCCGTTCGCACGGGAGCAGATGTGCCCCTCGGGGTCCAACGGTTCGGCGCAGAACGGGCACGGTGGCCGCCCGGCGGCAACCACGGCGAGGGCTCGCTTGGCGAAGGCCCGGGCGGCCGAACCGGTCATACTGACCCGGAGCACCGCACCGTCCTGTTCCTGCGGATCCGCCTCGTCCGCGTCCCCCGCCGCCTCCTCGGCCAGCTCGACCTCGGGGTCGAGGCCCTCGGAGAAGCACTCGATGACGACCCTCTCCTGCTCGACCTCCCAGGCCAGGCTCATGGCCCCGACCCTGAACTCCTCCTCGATCGGCGTCTCCAGCGGGTCGTTGTCCTCGGCGTCGGTCGGCGCCACAGCAGGGACCGCCACGTTGCCGCCGCTGCGCCGCAGCACCTCGTCGAGCAGTTCCTCGACCCGCTCCGCGAGGATCGAGACCTGGGCCTTCTCCAGCGTGACGCTGGTCAGTCTGGCCCCGGTGCGCGCCTGCAGGAAGAACGTTCGCGAGCCCGGCTGGCCCACGGTGCCCGCGACGAAGCGCTCGGGGGGGTCGAATTCGAACAACTGCCGAGGCATGAACTCGACCCTATTCGGTGTCGGCGGCTCCCGTCTCGCCGCCGACCGTCGCGTCGGACGCCGAGGCTCTCGACCGGGCGCGGCGGCGCCGTCCACCGTGTGGGATCAGGGGGCGCAGGTCCCCGTCGGTGTCGTTGCTGCGCAGCACGAACGGCCGCAGCGGTGTGTAGCGCACGACCGAGACCGAGGCGGTGTCGACGACGATCCGCTGGAAGGCGTCGAGGTGCATGCCGAGGGCGTCGGCCAGGATCGCCTTGATGACGTCGCCGTGGGAGACCGCCAGCCACAGGGCCCCGTCGCCGTGCTCGCGGGCGACGACGGCGTCGTGCTCGCGGACGGCGCTCACCGCCCGGAGCTGCATCTCGGCCAGGGACTCGCCGTGCGGCCCCGGGAACCGCGCCGCGGCCGGGTGCTGCTGGACGACGCGCCACAGCGGCTCCTTGGCGAGCTCCTTCAGGGAACGCCCGGTCCAGTCCCCGTAGCGGCACTCGCCGAGCCGATCGTCCATCGTCAGGGGCGGTCGAGGACTGCTGGGGCGGGTCGGCGGCGTCGCCTGCAGGGGGGCGACCGTCTCCCGGCACCGCTGCAGCGGGCTGCTCACCACGGCCGCCAGCGGCAACGGAGCCAGCCGCTCGGCGAGCCTGCCGGCCTGCTCCCGACCGGTCTCGTCGAGCCCGACGCCCTCGCTCCAGCCGGCCAGGACACCGTCGGTGTTGGCCGTGGAACGGCCATGGCGGACCAGCAGGACGGTGGCCATGCCAGCGAGGATACGGGCTCCGGCGAAGCCGCCGGGGCGCCATCGGCCCGCGGGGTGGGGCGGTGACGATTCGGCCCCCGGTCGCGGATCTGTCCGTGCGGTGCTGGAGGGTGTGGCCGACAACGGCCGCTGGACCCTCGATGTCGTGGAACGGTTCGCCGGCCGCCGGCTGGACCCGATCAGAATCGGCGGCGGGGCGTGTTCGGCGGTGTGGTGCCAGATCTACGCCGACGTCCTCGAACGCACGGTGGAGCAGGTGAGCGACCCGCAGCATGCCGGCGTCCGGGGCGTCCGTGCACCGCGCGTGACACCCGGAACCCGCCGTTGCTCCGTTCGGGGGTCGGCTACGGCGTTCGGGGTGACTCTCTGCGCTGGCGG
>CAYYCE010000283.1:0-4659 GCA_964469635.1 uncultured Kineosporiaceae bacterium | reverse complement strand
GCGCACGGCCAGCTTATGGCCTGCAGCTCATGGCCGACGGTGACACGACCCTCCTCGCGCTCGCTCTCACTGATGTGGCCTTCGCGTGCGGGGACCTTTACCATGGCGCGGTTGTCCGTGCGCTGCACAGACCCACTGCTCCGCCAGTTCAAGTTCCTCTTCGTCGCGCTTGTCGGCCACGAGGCGCTTGCGGTGCTCGACGACGTCCTGTGCGTCGACATTGGCCGTGAGGTCGCGGTCGCGGGAGGCGTCGGGGCCGAAGGTGTCCGACCCGATCGCCCGGATCCGGCGGTGGTCGAACAGCCAGGTCACCGCCTCGGCGGTGAACCCCGGGGCCGGATCGAAGTAGTCGTCGGCCGGCTCCGGGCCGGTGCGCGGGGTGAACCAGGTGGAGAACCCCGTCAGCAGCAGCAGACAGCCGTCCTCGGGGACGTGCCCGTGGCGGTGCTCCCAGGTGCGCAGATCAGCGGGGGTGATCGAGAAGTCGCCGCCGTCGGTGCGCACCCGGGCCCGGACGTCCAGGACGGCGAGCGGCATCAGCGTCCAGCTCTCGTCGAGGTCGCTCAGGTAGGCCCCGCCGTCGACGAAGTGGGCCGGGACGCTGATGTGGGTGCCGGTATGGCTGCCCAGGCTGGTGATGTGTTCGAGGCGGTAGCCGTCCTCGGCCAGGGTCCTGACCGGGCGGGCGGTGAACGGCGGGTCCCCCGGGAACAGCGGGTTGGTCGCCGACAGCTCCTGCCACAGCGCGACGCGTCGAGCGGTGCGGGGATCGACGTCGAGGTACCCCCGGGGCAGGTGGGGGGTCCGGTCGGCGGCACCGGAGCGCCGGGATCGTGCCCACCGTCGGGTGACGGTGCGTGCCATGGTTGCGAGCCTGGCACAAAGGGGGCGATCGGGAAACGGAGTTCGATCCACGGCGGGAGGGGCCGGTTAGGCTTCGCGGTGTGCACAACCGCCGGATCCTGTTCGCCCTGGCGCTCGCCGTCCATCTGGTCGCCCTCTACACCCCGAAGACCGGGGCGCCACCGGACAGGTACGGCATCGACAAGCTGGTGCACATGGCGTTGTTCGGCGGCGTGCTCTACCTCGGATGGCGGGCCGGGGTGCCGCTGCGGCCCCTGGTCGTGGCGCTCGTGATCAACGCGGCGGTCAGCGAGATCGCCCAGTACCTGTGGTTGGCCCGTCGCTCCGGTGACATCTGGGACAGCGTGGCCGACGTCGTGGGCCTCACCCTGGCCTGGCTGGCGATCCGGCGGGCCCGTGCGCGCGGGGCGCTCGCCGGGGCGAGGACATGAGCGGCGTCGCCGGTCGGTTGCTGGTGGCCACCCCGCAACTGCAGGACCCCAACTTCACGCGCACCGTGGTCCTGGTGCTCGACCACGACGACGACGGCGCCATGGGCATCGTCGTGAACCGTTCCATGGGCATCGCTGTCGACCGGGTGCTGCCGCTCTGGCAGCCCTACGTCACCGCGCCGGGGCAGATGTTCCAGGGCGGTCCGGTCGGCCTGGACAGCGCCCTGGGCGTGGTGGCCGTGCCCGGGGACGGCGAGGAGCCGGTCGGCGTCCGGCGGGTCCTGGGCTCGCTCGGTCTGATCGACCTCGACACCCCGCCGCAGGTCGTGGCCGGCGGCGTCGCCGGGCTGCGGATCTTCGCCGGACACGCGGGCTGGGCCGCCGGGCAACTGGAGGACGAGATCGCCGAGGGGGCCTGGTACGTCGTGGACGCCGAGGCCCGGGACCCGTTCACCGACGCCCCGGACGAACTGTGGCGGACCGTGCTGCGCCGCCAGCGCGGCGAACTGGCCTTCCTGTCCACCTACCCGGACACGCCGTCCCTCAACTGAGGCCGACTAGACTCGACGGGCATGAGCAGCGTCGACGATCCCGCTCCCCTGTCCTCGCCGTCCACCGCCCCCTCCGTGCCGGACGGCGGCGCCACGGCCGTGCTGGAACGCGAGCGGGTGGAGCAGCCGCTCGAGCCCGGCGACCATGAGCGCTTCGCGCACTACGTGCGCAAGGAGAAGATCCTCGAGTCCGCGGTGACGGGAACACCCGTCATCGCCCTGTGCGGCAAGGTGTGGGTGCCCGGCAGGGATCCGAAGAAGTTCCCGGTGTGCCCGGTGTGCAAGGAGATCTACCAGCAGATGCCCTCCGGCGGCGGTGAGGACGGCGACTCCTCCGGCGGCGGGGGCGGCTCCGACTAGCCGCGATGCCCGCGGGATCCCGGGACCGGCCGGCGGCGGGTCTGTGGGGGCCCGCACTGCGGGTCCGCACCGTGGCCGTGGTCACCGTCGTCGTGCTGGTGGCCTTCGAGGCCTTCGCCGTGGTCACCGCCACCCCGGTGGCCGCCGCGGCCCTGAACGGGCTGCGCGACTACGGACTGGCCTTCTCGCTGTTCTCGACCACGGCACTGCTGGGGATCGTGGTCGCCGGTGACCTGGCCGATCGTCGCGGTCCCGCCCCGACGATGCTCGTGGGGTTGGGCGCCTTCGGGGTGGGACTACTGGTCACGGGCGCGGCGCAGTCGTTCGGGGTGTTCCTGCTCGGGCGGGCGATGGCGGGATTCGGGGCCGGGATCGAAATGGTCTCGATGTACGTCCTGGTGGCCGCGCTCTTCCCGGAGCCGTTGCACCCCAGGGTGTTCGGGGTGATCTCGGCGGGGTGGGTGCTGCCGAGCCTGCTCGGCCCCCCGATCGCCGGGCTGCTGGCGGAGGCCGTGAGCTGGCGCGCCGCCTTCCTGGCCGTCCTGCCGCTGCTGCCGCTGCCGCTGTGGGTGTTGTGGCATCGGCTGCGCGGGTGGCGTCCGGGCGCCGCGACGCAGCGACCCTCGGGCGGGTCCGGGCGACTGCTGTTCGGCCTGCTGCTCGCCGGCGGCGCCGGGCTCGGGCAGGGGGCCTGGCACCTGCTGGCCGCCCCCGCCGGCACCTCGCGGTGGGCATGGGCGGCGGCGGTGGCCGGCACCGCGCTGGCCGGTCTGGGACTGGTCGGGCTGCTGCCCACGGGGGTGTGGCGGCTCCGGCGGGGCACCGCCTCGTTGGTGACCTTCCGGGCCGGCATCAACGCGGCCTTCTTCGGGGGTGAGGCGTTCGTCACCCTGATGCTGGTCGAGCAGCGCGGCGCGGCTCCGGTGCTGGCCGGGATGGCGCTCACCGTGGCCTCCCTCGGGTGGAGCGCGGCCTCCTGGAGCCAGGGGCACTGGCCCTCGCGCCGCCCCGACGGGGTGGACCGGTTCCGACTCGCCGCGGTCGGCGCCGCGGTGCTGGCGGCCGGGCTGTTCGCCCTGACCGCGACCCCGCTGGACCGGGTGCCGGCCGCGCTCGTCGCCCCGTTCTGGGGTCTGGCCGGGCTGGGCATGGGCTGGGCGATGTCGTGCTCGAGCGTGCTCATGCTCCGCCTGGCCCCACCCGGGACCGCCGGGCGCACCGCCACCTCGGTCCAGCTCGGCGACAACCTGGGCACGATGCTGGGCATCGGCGCCGCCGGGGCGTTGTTCGCCGCGAGGTACCGGCCGGACGGCGACCACGCGGGCGTCTTCGTCGCCATCTGGGCGGGCCTCGGCCTCGTGGCGCTGCTCACCGCCCTTGTCGGCCTGCGGATCCGTCCCCGGGCCGGGGCGTCGCCCGCTAGCACACCGGGACCGGGCTCGGCGGAACCCGTGGAGTCTCGGTGAGTCGGTCGCCGCCGACCGCTAGTGTCCGGTGCTCGTGAGTGTTCGTGGTCAGCACCGGGCAGCCGGCCACCTCTCACCCGCCTTCCCGGGGCGGGCGCCCTGGGGGACGGCCCAGGCGCTGCGCGCCTGGCAGACCGAGGCGCTGCAGCGTTACCTCGATCGCGAGCCGCGCGACTTCCTGGCCGTGGCAACCCCCGGGGCCGGCAAGACCACGTTCGCCCTGCAGGCGGCGGCCACGCTCCTCGAGCGCCGCGTGGTGCAGCGGATCACCGTGGTGTGTCCCACCGAGCACCTCAAGAGCCAGTGGGCCGACGCCGCCCACCGCGCGGGCATCCGGCTCGACCCGACGTTCCGCAACAGCCAGGGCAGCCACGCCAGGTCCTTCGACGGGGTGGCCGTCACCTATGCACAGGTGGCCACGCGCCCCGCGCTGCACCGGGCCCGCACCGAGGCCGGTCGCACCCTGGTGATCCTCGACGAGATCCACCACGGAGGTGACGCCCTGTCGTGGGGCGACGCCATCCGGGAGGCCTTCGATCCGGCCACCCGCCGGCTGGCGCTGACCGGGACGCCGTTCCGTTCGGACGAGAGCCCCATCCCGTTCGTCAGCTATGCGATCGAGCCGGACGGGTCGCGGCGTAGCGTGGCCGACTACGCCTACGGCTACGCCGAGGCGCTGCGCGACCACGTCGTCCGACCGGTGATCTTCCTGTCCTACTCGGGTGAGATGCGCTGGCGGACCCGCTCGGGTGACGAACTGTCGGCCCGTCTCGGCGAGCCGCTGACGAAGGATGTGACCGCCCAGGCGTGGCGGACGGCGCTGGACCCGGGTGGTCAGTGGATCCCCGCCGTGCTGGCCGCGGCCGACCGGCGGCTCACCCAGGTGCGGCGCAGTGTGCCGGACGCCGGAGGGCTGGTGATCGCCACCGACCAGGCGCAGGCCCGCGCCTACGCGGACATCCTGGCGACCTCGAGCGGCGAGCGCCC
>CAYYCE010000282.1:0-4660 GCA_964469635.1 uncultured Kineosporiaceae bacterium | reverse complement strand
TTGCTGAGCATCGTCGCGGTGGTGGCGGCCGCGGTGTACCTCGCGGACGTGCGTCCGGCGGTGCGGCAGATGGGCGGCGGTGGTGGCGGTGGGCGCTCGGGGCCCTACGGGCCCTGGTGAGCCGACATCCTGTTGCTCTGAGTAGCGGTGAAGGCACTCTGCGGCGTATTTCGCGGTAGGCTCCCGCCAGGAATGGTCGGAGGGGAGCGCTGATGACCGAGTACATGGTGGGTGGACGCCGCCGGATCGACCGCGTGCTCGCCCCGGAGTTCTTGGACGGCGTCGACACGCTCCCGATGGAGGAGCTGCGGATCCGCAAGGCCGAGGCCGAGCAGGAGGAGACGGACCTGTCCTACGCCCGCCGGCTGGTGCAGGGCCGGCTCGACATCCTGCGGGCCGAGAACGAGGCCCGGGCCAAGGGTGAGGCGGGGCTCTCGGGGCGTCCGCCGGGCGAGGCCACCGACGCCGAACTCGCCGACCGGCTCTCCCGGGTGCTCTCCGACGGTGACGGCCCGCGGCGCACCCACGGGTTGGGCCGGCACCTGGCGGGGCTGCGGCCCAGCCGGGTGGGCCAGAGCCGGCGCGAGGCCGAGCGGGCGGTGGCCGATGTCGGCGGGTCCGATCTGGCCCACCTCGCCGACGCCGAACTCGCCGGTGCGCTGGAGCACCTCGCCGACGTCGAGGCCCGGCTCAGCCGCTCCCGCCGGGCGGTGCAGCAGGTGGCCGACCGGCTGACCGCCGAGATCGCTCGCCGCTACCAGGCGGGTCAGGTGCCGATCGCCCTGCCCTGAGCCCCGGATCACGAGCCGTCCCTACCATGGCCGACCATGAGCCATGCCCCGATCGCACGCCTGATCCGGTCGGACTTCGTCGAGGGCGTCCATCACGGCAGCGCCATCGCCCTGGACGCGGGTGGCGCCCCGGTGGTGATTGTCGGCGATCCGGGCGCCCCGGTCTTCCCCCGGTCCTGCGCCAAGCCGCTGCAGGCGGCGGCCATGCTGCGTGCCGGCCTCGAGCTCGAGCCGTCGCTGCTGGCCCTGGTCGCCGCGAGCCATTCCGGTGAGGACTTCCACCTCGACGGCGTCCGGCGCATCCTGGCCGGCGCCGGGCTGGACGAGCGCGCACTCGCCACTCCTGCCGGACTTCCGCTGGACGCCCGGGCCGCCGACGCCTGGCGGGCCGCCGGTCGCGCGCCGTCCGCGTCGGCCCACAACTGCTCGGGCAAACACGCCGGGATGCTGGCCACCTGCGTGGCTCGCGGCTGGCCCACCTCCGGGTACACCGAGCCGGATCACCCGCTGCAGCGACTCGTCGCCGCGACGGTCGCCGATCTGGCGGCCGAGCCCGTGGCCGCGACCGGCGTCGACGGCTGTGGCGCTCCGGTGCTGGCGATCTCGACGGTGGGACTCGCCCGGGCCTTCTCCCGGATCGCCACCGCCTCCGCCGAGTCCCCCGAGGGGCGGGTGGCACACGCCGTCCGCGCTCACCCGGATTTCCTCGGCGGCAGCCGGCGGCCGGTCTCCGCCATGATCCGGGGCGTGCCAGGCCTGATCGCCAAGGACGGCGCCGAGGGGGTGTTCGCCGCGGCCATGCCGGACGGCCGGACCTGCGCGGTCAAGATCGGCGACGGTGCCGAACGCGCCGTCGTCCCGGCGCTGGCCACCCTGTTGCAGCGCCTCGGTGTCCTTTCCCCGGTGGTCTCGGGGCTGGCGGTCTCGACGGTTCTCGGCGGCGGCCGGGTGGTGGGCCGGCTGGAGGTGACCTTCTAGGACTGGCCTAGGCTCGGGTCGTGCGTGCGGTGGTGCAACGGGCCGGCTGGGCCCGGGTGGTCGTTGCCGGCGAGGTCGTCGGGCAGATCGACCGTGCGGGTCTGGCGGTGCTGGTCGGCGTGACCCACTCCGACGACGAGGCCGCGGCCCGCCGGCTGGCCCGCAAGATCGCGGGGCTGCGGATCCTGCGCTCCGAGCGAAGCGTGCTCGAGGAGTCGGCCCCGGTGCTGGTGATCAGCCAGTTCACCCTGTACGCCGACACCGGCAAGGGACGACGGCCGTCCTGGTCGGCGGCCGCTCCGGGTCACATCGCCGAGCCGTTGGTGGACGCCGTCGTCGACGAGCTGCGCGGGCAGGGCCTCGAGGTGGCCACCGGGCGGTTCGGTGCCGACATGGCGGTCGAGCTGCTGAACGACGGTCCGGTCACGCTGCTGGTGGAGGTCTGAGCGGAATGCACATCGAGGTCGTGCCGGGCGACATCACCCGCCAGCGGGTGGACGTCATCGTCAACGCCGCCAACTCCACCCTGCTGGGCGGGGGCGGCGTGGACGGCGCGATCCACGCCGCCGCCGGTCCGAGCCTGCTCGAGCACTGCCGCCTGCTGCGTCGGACCACCCATCCCGAGGGCCTGCCGGTGGGCGAGGCGGTCGCCACCGAGGCGGGTGATCTGCCGGCGCGCTGGGTGGTGCACACCGTCGGGCCCAACCTCCATCGGGGCCAGGACGATCCCGAACTGCTGGCCGCCTGCTTCCGCAGCAGCCTCGAGACGGCCGCCGGTCTGGGCGCCACCTCGATCGCCTTTCCGGCCGTCAGCGCGGGCGCCTACGGGTGGCAGGTCGACCGGGTGGCCGAGATCGCCGTCGCGACCGTGCGCGAGACGGCCGAGCAGGGCCGCTCCGGACCGGTCGCCCTGGCGCGGTTCGTGCCGTTCGGGAACCGTGCCGCCAGGGCCTTCGGCGAGGCCCTGCGCCGGACCGGATCGGGTGACTGACCGGTGGACCTGCTGCTGATCCGGCACGGCCAGTCGACCAACAACCTGCTGTGGGAGCGGACCGGGTCCTCACGGGGCCGCTCCGCCGACGCCCCGCTCACGACGCTGGGACGGCAGCAGGCAACGGCACTGGCGGAGTCCCTCGCCCGCAACGACTTCGGCGTTCGGCCCACCCATCTGTTCACCAGCCTGATGACCCGCGCGGTGCAGACGGCGGCCCCGATCGCGCAGGCCCTCGATCTGGCGCTGATGGGCCGCGGCGACATCTTCGAGTTCAACGGGCCGATCGAGATCGACGAGCGCACGGGTGAACGGACCGCCAGCCCGGGCGCCGGTCGGGAGTCGTTGCAGCGGATCAGCTCCAGGCTGGTGCTGCCGGACTCGGCGACCGACCGGGGGTGGTGGTCCGGGCCGGTGGAGGACGAGGCGGGCTGTGCGCTCAGGGCGCGCGACGTCGTCCGGGATCTGTTGACCGAGTTCGACGGCGCCGACGCGACGCCGGCCCTGGTCAGCCACGCCACCTTCGGTCAGTGCCTGACCCGCCATCTGCTGGGCATCGAGTCGATGACCGGCTGGATCCGGATCGACAACACCTCGGTGTCCTACTTCACCGGCGTGCTCGGCCCGTCCGTCGCCGCCTGGCTCAACCGGACCACGCACCTGCGCGTCGATCAGGTGAGCGGGTGAGGCCCGCCCGGTCGGCCGTCGAACCCAGGTGTCTGCGCGCGCGAATGTCTGCGCCCGCGCCGGTGTTCGGGGCGAGTGCGTGCCGCAGCGCGCTGAACTCCGCGACCCCCGTCCCGCCCACGAGGCGGACGTTCGAGGGTTCGTGACCGGGCGCTACGACAGGTCGGCGCACATCCCCTTGAGCACCAGATCGGTATAGCTGACGATCCCCAGGATCCTGCCCTTGTCGACCACGGGAGCCCGGGACAGGCCGAACTTGTCGAACAGCCTGGCGCAGTAACGGATGTCCATCTCCGGGTGCACGCTGACCACGGGCTTGGACATGATCTCGTAGATGTCCACGCGCTCCGGGGCGCTGTTGCGCGCCAGCACCTGCCGGGCGATGTCGGAGATCAGCACGATGCCGTACTCGTCGTTCTCGTGGCGCTTGTCGACGATCAGGCACTTGGTGTCGACGTGCTTCATGGTGCGCAGCGCCTCGGCGACGGTGGTCTGGCCGTCGACGATGTCGACGTGGCGCTTCATCACCTCACCCACCTGGATGACGTGCGCCTGCTCGCTCATATCTCGTCCTCCACGCTCTGACGCAGTTTCAGCGCCTGTCGACCCACCCCGACGGCGTCCTCGACGTCGAGTTGGAAGGCGATCCCCAGACCTGGATCCTCCTCGAACCGTCCGGCCTCGGCGATCCTCTCCAGGATGCGCCGACTCATGTGTTCCTCGACCAGGAGCAGCAGGACGTCGCGCTGGCTGGTCATGGCCAGTCCGAAGAACGTGGTGGCCGGGCTGATCCCCTCGCCCCGGGCCTGGTCGAGGATGGTGGCCCCGGTGGCTCCCGCGGTCCGGGCGGCGTCGAGCACCGTGTCGGTGAGGGTGTCCTCGACGACGACGATGATCACCTTGAAGTGCACGATCAGTTGGTCCTTTCACCACGGAGCGCGCGGCGGGCCCGCCACTCGCTGAGCTGGGCAAAGCCCATCACGGTCATCATCGGGAAGAGGCTTGCGAATGCGATGAGTCCGAACCCGTCCAGGATCGGGCTGCGGCCGGGAATGGTACCGGCCAGTCCCAGGCCGAGGGCGGTCACCAGCGGCACCGTGACCGTCGACGTGGTCACCCCGCCGGTGTCGTAGGCCAGGGCGATGATGCTGCGCGGGGCCCGGGTGGTCTGCAGCGTGACCAGGACGTAGCCGGTGATGATGTACAACGGCAG